>CAZMJZ010000014.1:0-18493 GCA_964566845.1 uncultured Dehalococcoidales bacterium
CTTTTCTCTTTTGTATCCCTCAAACCAAAAGTTGACCAGACCGCCAATGACAATAATGCCACCTGTCTCAAGCAAAGCATCAGATGGATGTAGAGAGATTAAAAAAACACGAGGCAACATAATGACTAGTGCCACGGCTAAGCTAGCCAACCCTGCTTTTATGCCAAAGAAGAAGCCGGCATAACTTATTGGTAGTAGGAAATAAATTCGTTCTACTGCATGTCTGGTCAGACCTAGAAATACGAAAAGTGATGGTGAGCTTGTGTTCAGTATCTGCTGCGGATAGTGGAGGACTATGCCAATGGCAAACATTGCCACGATAAGCCAGAAATGAGGATTGCGTATAATCGTGGACACCCGACCAAATATACATGGAACCATTTCGCAACACTCCGAGGTCTCAAATAAGACAAGGGTCAGGGCAGGTCGTCCAGGGCAAGCCAGCCTCTCCTTAAAGCGTATAATACCGCCTCAATGCGTGAAGCAACACCCAGCTTGTTAAAGATACTTCCCAGATGCACCTGAACCGTACGTGGGCTAATGAAGAGCTGCTGGGCAATATCCTTGTTGCTTATGCCCTTGGCAGCTAACTTTAACACCTCCATCTCTCGCTCACTGAGAGACCCGCTGGTTTGGGACTCAATGGGCGTAGTCGATGTTATACGGTTTATAACGCGGCGAGCAACTGCAGGATATAGTACCGACTCGCCAGCATGCACTGCTCGGACAGCATCAATTAATTCACATCCCCGCACATTTTTCAGCAAATAGCCGGCTGCTCCTGCCTCCAAGAGAGCAAAAATATATTGGTCATTATCATAAGCAGTCAGTACCAGCACCGCCATAGTAGGATGAAGCATCTTTATTCGCTTAGTTGCTTCAATACCATTAAGCCTAGGCATGGCGATATCCATTATGACCACATCTGGATGCAGCTTGTCAGCTAACTCAATGGCCTCTTCTCCATCGCTGGCTTCACCAACGACTTCTATATCTGATTCATGCTGTATAAGCTCACGAGTGCCTTCCCGTACTATCGCATGGTCCTCGGCTAACAGGACCCTAATCTTATCCATCTTTTCCCTAAATGTTTCCCCTGCTATAATTATAACCTACCTTATTCAGCACTTCAATAAAGGGATTGTTTATTGACCTTACCCCCTTTATGCACCCAGAAAAATCCTTATTATTGGGACCACTTTATGCCCTTCCCCACCTTGTGTGGGGGGATATTGTTAAAAACCCTAATAAAGGTAACTGACATAAGCAAAATAGCTTATTCCGATTCGTACCGCTAGTAGAATATGCTTAGTTGACGTGGGTTTCAATTAGGTCTTTCCAGCAGTCAAAGGTAAGCACCATATCAGATGGCATCTGGCAATCAATATAGTAAGCTAAAGGTGAATAGAGAACTTAAAGAAAGGAGGCAGAAAAATGGCAACGAGGGCTTACTTAATGATTAATGTAGTAGAAGGACTTTGCCAGAATGGTTATCAAAGCGTATTGAGAGACTTGGAAGCCATGCCCGAGGTGAGATCTATAGAGCGGGTCAGTGGTGCCTGCGACCTCTTGGTCAAGGTAGACGCCCCCATCAGATTGATCTTTGTAGCCAACAAGCTAATGGCCAAAGAGTGGGTTAAACGCCTCTATGTTCTCAAGGTCGAGCCTTTCCAAACTGAGCAATATCAAGGGCTTACCGTTGACGAGCTCATAAGGCTCAAGAGAGTAGTCTCGGCAGAAGTAGATTAATAGATGGGATCCGTACTGAAAATCACAGTCCCAGGCAGGACTAGAATAAAAGGAGGCAGGAAAATGGGAACCAAGGCTTACTTTATGATTGACATGGACAAGAAATGTTGTGAAGACAGTAACTACCTTGACGCGATTAGAGAGTTGGAGGCAATACCTGAGGTTGAGATTGTTAGCCCAGTTTCCGGCGCGTGTGACCTATTAGTAAAGGTAGATGCCCCAATAAGGGTGATTCTGGTAGCCGATAAGATCCGGACAAAGAAATGGGTCAAAAACTTCCACATCCTCAATATCGAGCCCGCTCCACCTGCTGAAGCTCCAAAACCCGCTGAGCGAGAATTTGTAGAAGCCTGAACCGGCTCTCATCACAGGCAATAACTAGATAATGAAAGGACAATTAAAGTGCCGGTTTTGAGGCTGGCAGGCTCAGAAGAAAGAAGGATGGGAATATGAAAACCAAAGCCTACTTCATGGTCAAATTGGAGACAACAGGTGGAGACGGTCATACAGATGCGGTGAGAGAGTTGGAGGCAATGCCTGAGGTTGAGGCTGTCGAGCCAGTCTCCGGGGAATATGACTTGGTAGTTGTGGCTGCGGTGGACGCCCCGATAAAGATAGCTCTGCTAGCCAAAAAAATAAAGGTAAAGGATTGGGTCAAGAACCTCCAAGTACTCAAGCTTGAACCGGCGGCACCTAATCCTTTCCTAGACGAGGTCTGCTCCATACCGGGTGGAGAGTGCATTAACTGGTGCGTCCAATGCGGTATGTGCTCCGCATCTTGCCCTAATGTGAATAAAATGGACTATTCGCCCCGAAAAATCATTGCTCTCGTCCGAGCGGGGAAGCGCTACGATGTCTTAACCAGTAATTCTATGTGGGTCTGCGCCTCTTGCTATCTGTGTACTGCGCGCTGCCCTAAGGATGTTAAGATAACCGAACTTATGCACACTCTGGAACGCTTAGCTCTTAGCCATGGGCTACAAAATGGGGGAGCCACAGCGGCTTTGTATAGAGCCTTTGTTGACTCTATTAAATGCAATGGACGTGTCCATGAGCTCGGAATGATGATGAAGTTCTTTCTAAAAACAAATCCATTGGCTGCCCTTAAGATACTTCCAGTAGGGTTGAAACTGCTGTCACATGGGCGCATGTCCATCAAGCCCAAAAAGATAAAAGGAACTGAGCAAGTTAAAACTATGGTAAAAAGAGCACAGGCTTTAGGAGGCACAAAATGAAGTATTACACCTACTTCCCGGGCTGCTCTTCATCCGAGGGTACAGCAGTAGCCTATGGCTTATCTACGCAGGCCATCTGCAGCGCCCTGGGGATAGAACTAATCGAATTGGAAGATTGGAATTGCTGTGGTTCAACCCCCTACGGTTCAACCGATGAGCTTGAGTCGGTTTGTATCGCCGCTCGTGACCTTGCTCTGGCTGAGAAGACAGGATTGGACTTGGTAACACCGTGCAGTTCTTGCTACACCACATTAAATAGAGCGGATTCTCAACTCAGGCAATATCCCGACCTGAAGAGCGAAGTAGATGACTGCTTGGCTGCCGCTGGCTTGGAATATAAGGGAAGTGTTAGAGTGCGCCATCTATTTGAGGCCATCTACAATGATATTGGGCTTGAGTACATTGAGTCCAAGGTGGTGAACCCACTTACCGGATTAAGAATAGCTCCTTACTATGGTTGTCAACTAGTACGCCCTGAACCTGGTTTTGATAATCCAAACAATCCCCAGTCCCTAGACCGTTTGATAGTCAGCCTGGGGGCAGAGCTTGTTCCCTTCCCATTAAAGGACCGCTGCTGTGGCGGCTCACTAATCATACCGGCGCTGGACTTAGCTTTAGATTTGATACACCAATTGCTTGAAAGCGCTGCCAGCGGTGGTGCCCAGTGTATCGTTACTGTTTGCCCACTTTGCCAGACCAACGTGGATGCCTACCAGGATATGGTCAATAGAAAGTTTAAAACCAAATATAACCTCCCAATTCTATTCTTTACCCAGTTAATAGGCTTAGCTCTAGGCATTGAGCCCAGGCTATTGGCTTTAGACAAAAATATAATATCAGCGGAAAGGGTTCTGGCGCCATTTACAATGGCGGCTGAACCTAAAACTTAAGCCGAAGGGAGAGAGATGGATAATACAGATAGGAAAATCGGGGTATATGTCTGTCACTGTGGAAGTAATATCGCCGGGACAGTTGATGTAGAAGCGGTCGCCGAGTTCGCCCAAGGATTACCTTCGGTAGCAGTTGCTAGGGAGTACAAATATATGTGCTCTGACCCAGGACAAGACCTTATTAGGGAGGACATTAAGAATTTAGGGCTTAACCGGGTGGTAGTAGCTTCTTGCTCACCACTGATGCACGAACGAACCTTCCGTCAAGTTTGTGAAAGTGCTGGGTTGAATAAATATCTATTCCAGATGGTTAATATTCGTGAACACTGTTCCTGGGTAACTGAAGACAGGAAGCTAGCCACTGAAAAGGCTAAGGCACTAGTAAGTGCCGCCGTAAAAAGAGTTTATTATCAAGAGCCACTGGAGACAAGACAAGCCCCAGTTAACCCCAATACGCTGGTTGTAGGCGGTGGTATTGCCGGCATTCAGGCGGCTTTGGAGATTGCTGCTTCTCAACATAAGGTCTACTTGGTAGAAAGGGAGCCCAGTATCGGTGGACACATGAGCCAGCTAGATAAAACCTTTCCTACCTTAGATTGCTCAGCTTGCATTCTTACTCCCAAAATGAGTGATGTGGGGTCTCATCCTTATATTAAGCTGATGACCTATAGTGAAGTGGTAGATGTCTCAGGGTATGTAGGCAACTTCAAGGTCAAGGTCAGGAGGAAGGCAAGGTATGTTGATGAAGATAAGTGTACCGGTTGTGGCGAGTGTGAAAAGGTATGCCCGGTTGAGGTGCCTTCTGAGTTTGAGCTTGGATTGACCAATAGAAAGGCAATATATCGTCCCTTCCCTCAAGCTGTTCCCAGTATCTTCACCATTGACAAACGGGGCTATCCCCCCTGTCGGGCTGCCTGTCCCGCTGGAGTCAATGCCCAGGGCTATGTCGCCCTTATCTCACAGGGTAAGTTCAAGGAGGCTATTGAGGTGTTGAGGAGGACTATGCCCTTTGCCGGGGTCTGTGGACGGGTTTGCACTCATCCCTGTGAGACCGATTGTGAACGAGGGAAGGTTGATGAGCCGGTAGCCATCCGCTCCCTGAAGCGCTTCATGGCTGATTACGAGCTTAAAGTGGGCAGAGAAAAAGCAACCCCTATAGAAAAGACAAAGGAAGATAAAGTAGCTATCATCGGCTCTGGACCAGCCGGCTTAGCTTGTGCCTATGACCTGGTTAGACAGGGGTATCCGGTTACCATCTTTGAGGCTGCTCCCCAGAGCGGTGGTCTGTTGCGCTATGGTATTCCTGGATACAGGTTGCCTAATGAGATAGTGGATAATGAGATTAGCTACATAGAAGAGCTAGGGGTGGAGATAAAAACAAATACCTCAGTGAAAAAATTAGACGAACTCTTCAATCAGGGATATAAAGCCATCTTTCTGGCAACTGGTGCCTGGACAAGCGTGAAGATGGGTATTCCCAACGAAGATGCCAAAGGGGTAATCGATGCCCTTGATTTCCTGAAGCAGGTAAACTCAGGGGAGAAGGTTGACATTGGGAAACGGGTAGCGGTTATCGGTGGTGGTAACGCTGCCGTAGATGCGGCTAGGGTAGCTAAGCGTCTAGGGACGAAAGAGGTAACCATTGTCTATCGCCGCTCTCAAGCCGAGATGCCGGCTATTGAAACTGAAGTTGACGAAGCAGAGCAAGAAGGGATAAAGCTTCATATTCTGGCAGCACCGGTAAAAGTCTTAGCCGAAAATGGACGACTAACTGGTATTCAATGTATTCGGATGGAGCTAGGGGAACCTGATGCCAGTGGTCGACGACGTCCGATACCTGTTGAAGGCTCGGAATTCAATATGGATGTTGATAATGTAATTATTGCCATCGGTCAGAGAGTGGACAAGGCAATGTTACCCGAGGAAGTTGAATACACCAGTTGGGGAACCCTCTCCGTTGACCCAATCACACTGCAAACAAATATTGAAGGCGTCTTTAGCGGTGGTGATGTTGTGCAAGTGGCTGATGTCATTAAAGCTATTGCTGCCGGGAAAGAGTCAGCCGTCTCTATTGACCGCTACCTCAGTGGGGTAGACCTAAAAGAGGGAAGACCACCCACGATTAAGAGGGTAAAAGAGGTATCAAAGGAGAAAGTGGAAATAAAGGCAAGGGCGGCTATGCCAGTTCTTGGATTAGAGAAGCGGAAGGATCTTGCTGAGGTTGACCTGGGTTTTGATGAAGAAACGGCTATTGAGGAAGCCGGGCGTTGCTTGAACTGTGGCGTATGTTCAGATTGTATGGAGTGTGCTAAAGCCTGTGATGCTAATGCAATCAATTATGAGATGGAGGATGAATACGAGGAAATTGATGTAGGCAATATCATCGTGGCTACAGGCTTCCAGCAATTTGACCCCACCCCAATTTCGCAATACGGCTATGGCAAATACAGTAATGTTCTTACCGGACTCGAATTTGAGAGGCTTAATAATGCTAGTGGGCCCACTAGCGGAGAAATCCGGTTAGCTGACGGACGAGAACCAAGTAGTGTAGCTATCATCCATTGCGTTGGTAGCCGAGATAAGAATTATCATAAATATTGCTCTCGGGTGTGTTGTATGTATGCCCTCAAGTATTCCCATTTGATAAAGGAAAAAACTGGTGCCGAAGTATACCAAATGTATATAGATATGCGCTGCTTTGGTAAGGGCTATGAGGAGTTCTATGAGCGTCTCTCAGAGGAAGGGGTTAATTTTATAAGAGGGAAAGTAGCTGAAGTTACTGACCGTGTTATAACTGACGAGGAGAAAGGGAAGCTGGTTGTCGTGTGTGAGGACACCCTGCTAGGTAGCATAATGCGGGTGCCGGCAGATATGATTATCCTGACTTCAGCTTTAGAGGCAAGGTCTGATGCGGAGGCTATTGCCCGACTATTCAATATTAGTCGTAGTGCTGATGGCTTCTTCTTAGAGAAACACCCCAAACTGGACCCGGTAGCTACTACCAACGACGGGGTATTTGTAGTTGGTTGCTGTCAGGGTCCTAAGGATATACCTGATACTGTAGCTCAGGCTTCAGCCGCCGCCGCCCGAGCTCTGGCTATGATTAGTAAGGGCAGGGTAGAGATTGAAGCTGCCATCGCTTCTATTGATGAGGAGCTTTGCTCCGGCTGCCGGATTTGTGAAGGCCTTTGCCTCTATAAAGCTATTTCCTTTGACGAAGAAAAGAAAGTGTGCCTAGTCAATGAAGCTTTGTGTAAGGGATGTGGTGTATGTGTGGCAGCTTGCCCCAGCGGGGCTATAGCTAATAAGCACTTCACCACCGAGCAAATCATGGCCGAGATTGAGGGAGTGTTGGTATGAGATACCGCTCTCAACCACTACAATAGCAGATAGAACTGATAACTTACATTATTCTTTCATCGGAAGCAACTGTTAGTTTCACACCGAGTAGGAGTGGCTGAGAACAGAAAAACCAAGGGAAAAAAAGACCTGCAAAGATTCTTAGCCGCCTAGAACTCTGTACCGCCTAGAATAGCCGACTATAGCTTTCTCTAGTTGTCAGCAAGCTTGACACATTGTGCACCTATATGTATAATGCAGTTAGATGCGTCGTCAGATACAGTCATCTGACATGAGGGTAAAGGTGAGTATGGGTTCTGAACGTTCTTCATTTCACAGCGCGACCGATGGGATGCCTAATGGTTTCCTAACGCCATGGCTGCTGCTTCTTTTACGAAACTGCAGTATGCACGGTTACCAGATCTTGCAGACTTTGAAAGTTTTAGGATTGGCTACTTTCGATGCAACGACCGTGTATCGAACGTTACGTCGACTGGAGAAAGATGACTTAATCAGATCAGGCTGGCAAATGGGAGATTTCGGCCCAGCCAAGCGGGTTTATACTCTAACAGAGGCAGGCCAGGAATTCTTGCGAACGTGGGCCTCTGCCTTAGAGCGATACCAAGGGATCCTGGACAGATTCTTTGAAGTCTACACGGAGCAGAGTGGGCAGCATTGAAGGAGTCATAATGAAGTTTCGTCGCCGCCGAGCAGCCCGGGTGCAAGAGGTGCGAGGAGCTGATAGCAGTGCTTGGCCTATTATGCAAGTGGCACTGTAGAGACTCAAGCGGACTCACTGACAGGTGAAGCCCCCCTGCATAGAAATAGAAAGTGTAAATGAAAGGAGTACAATTGTCTGAGGAAGAACCGATTGAGGAAACAAAAAAGGAAAGAAATGAGGAGGAAACAACAATGAAAGAGGAAGGACTTGGCGCAGAGAAAGTTGGTTTGGAATATGTTAATTTCATGAGGAATTCATTCCGAACCTGGATGGAAAATGTGTCCTTGATGCAGGATCAGGGAGAAAGATTACTAAATCTGACACTCAAGCAAGGCGAGACAGGCTATGAGGAAGGCAAGAAGACCTTTGGTGAGTGGACAGCTAACTACAAGAAGGCAAGTGAGCAATTCAAGAGCAGCGTTGAAGAGAATCTGGCAAAGTTGGAAGAGTTCCTGTCACAAAAGTAATAGACGCTGTCACAGGCGGTTCTGACCCGGGCTGCTCGGCGGCGAACTTGCAGTAGTTAATGTAGGGATGTAGAATCTAGACGGGGGAGAGATTGCAATTACACTGGACAGGTCTGCGTAGGTAGGACTGGAAAAAAGATTTTTATAATGGGATGGAGGAGTTATGAAAACGGAGCGCAACAGTAGAAATGACATATTCCAAACGTGGTTGGAAGCCCAAAGAACTTGGATTCGATTATGGGACGACAGTTTGGCTGGATTTCCCAAGGCGAGGGAAGGTGCCGAAGGTGCACAGGCATGGACTAGCCTCTGGAAAACAGCAGATGACATCTATAACCAGTGGCTGAACATGCCTCAGGAAATGTTCGGGCAATCCTGGGAAGAAGTCCCCTGGGGCATCGGGGCCCAGACGTTTGAAAGGGTCCTTAGTGGTGCGCAAGTCTACAACAAGCTGTGTGAATTCTGGACCTACGCTGTCCAAATCCTCTCTAGGGCACCAATGGAGGGCAAGGGAGTACCGGAGACCTACTTGGAATTCTGTGACTTCTGGGGAAAATGTTACCTTGATGGCGGATGAGGGTGAAAGGCTGAGGCATTCTGTACAAGAAGAAATAACTATCAAACGAAGGAGGAGTTGTGGCAATAGAGGACGAAAGGCGAGATAACATTTTCCAAACGTGGTTGGAAGCCCAAAGAACTTGGATGCGTTTGTGGACCGATACCTTATCTGGGTCTCCCAAGGCGGGGGAAGATGATGAAGGTGCACAGGCATGGAGCAGCCCCTGGAAAACGGCAGAGGGCATCTATAACCAGTGGTCGAAAATGTCCCAGGAAATGTTCGGGCAATCCTGGAAAGAAGCCCCCTGGGGCATCGGGGCCCAGACTTTTGAAAGGGTTCTTAGTGGTGCGCAAGTCTACGACAATCTGTATAAATTCTGGACTAGCGCCGCTCGGATCCTCTCCGGGGCACCGTCCGAAGGAAAAGGGATACTGAAGACCTACCAGGAATTCTACGAGTCCTGGTTAAAAAACTACAATGAACTGTTAAAGAGTTTTTTCACGGTCTCACTCTTCGCACCCACAGGGCAGCCGGGTGCTACAGCGGAGTTACCGCAGATGTATGCTGATCTATTTTCTAGGTTGTATGGTCCCTGGATGGAAGCAATACAGAACTTACCGAAGACGGCGGCGCAAGCTCTAAAGGAAGGCCCTCAGGGGTATGCTGACGTCTATCACTTGTGGCTACAGGCCTATGACCAGACTTGGGGAAGAGTCCTAGGGATGCCACCCCTAGGTCTGACGCGGGAGACCATTGAAAAATTCCAGAGAGCTAATGAGGCTACGATAGAGCATTACACTGCCATGACCGATTACTCGTCAGTGCTGTACAAGGTGGGTATGGAAGCAATGCAGAAGGTAGCGACGAAATTGGGTGAGATGTACAGGAAGGGGCAAGCCCCCAAAACCTTCAAGGGATTTTACACATTATGGTGGACAACCAACGAAGAGACCATACAAGAACTCTTTAAGACCCCTGAGTTCTCGCGTCTCCTTGGTCGCGTTACCGACACTGCCACGCAGGTTCGAAAGTGCTATGATGATGTTATGGAGGAATACTTGAAGGCACTACCCGTGCCCACGCGGAGTGAGATGAATGATCTGTATAAGACTTTGTACATGTTAAAGAAAGAGGTTAGAAAGAACACCAAGCAAATGAAGGAACTTGATAACAAGTTAAAAACAAAGAAGACGACGCCAGAGAAGGAGGCATCATGAGAAATCCTGTCTCAAAAAGGCTGGAGCAACTCATGGAGGAAGTTGCGGAGACAAATGGCAAGTTGCTGAAGGGCATGGACACATTGATGAATATCACCGATATTGAGGTGGGTACGACGCCCAAGGATTTGGTGTACGAAGAGGATAGGATGAAACTTTTCCACTACAGACCCATTGCCAAGAAGCGCTGTCCAGTGCCGCTTTTGATTACCTACGCCCTGGTGAACCGGCAGTACATGATGGACCTTCAGCCCGACAGGAGCCTTATTAGGAATCTTCTAAATAACGGGCAGGACATCTACATAATCGACTGGGGCTATCCAGGTCCCGGTGACCGCTATCTTACCCTTGACGACTATATCAACGGGTACATCAATAACGCTGTGGATATAGTCAGGGAGCGAAGCAAGTTGGACAAGATAAATCTTCTGGGTGTTTGCCAGGGTGGGACTTTCAGTGTAATCTATGCAGCACTCTACCCTGAAAAGATTAGAAATCTCGTTGTAATGGTTACCCCCATAGATTTCGACACAGAGGACGGGCTGCTTCATATTTGGGCGAAAGACACGCCGATAGATAACATGGTCGACACTTTTGGAGTCATACCTGGCGATATCATGAATATTGGTTTTCTCATGCTCAAACCCTTCCAGCTCATGTTACATAAGTATGTAGGCTTGCTGGGCAATTTCGACAAGAAAGAAACAGTGGAAAACTTTGTGCGTATGGAGAAATGGATATTTGACAGCCCCGGTCAAGCTGGAGAGGCCATCAGACAATTCGTGAACGATTTGTATAAAAATAACCTATTGATTAAAAACAAACTCAAGGTAGGGAATCGGCGTGTGGACTTGAAGAGGATCAACATGCCCCTTCTGAACGTATTCGCCGAGCAGGATCACCTTGTGCCTCCGTCAGCTAGTAAGCCCCTTAATGATGCGGTTTCCAGCACGGACAAGTCTATTTTCTCCCTGCGCGGGGGTCACATTGGAATTTACGTAAGCAATCAATCGCAGAAGGAGTTGGCACCAGCCATAGCAGAGTGGTTAGCGGCAAGGTCACAATTGGAAAGAAAGGCTACATCTGGCAATACCAGCAAATAAGCACTACGAAGGAGTCAGAAACATGATGGCTATCTCGCTGTGCTGTAGGCTTTGTTAATCAGAAAAAGGCCGCGCCTAGGTCTATTTGAGCGCACTTCCGGGATAGCCTCAGAGCTTCAGAACGTTGGGTATTTTATCCCAGGATTCATAGACATTGTCTCGTGGGTATAAAGAAGCTTAGCGAAGAGCTAAAGAAAATAACTAAAACTACCTTTCCCAGATGGCTGCTATTCCCTGACCACCACCGATACACATAGTTTCTAGCCCACGATGTAGATTCCTGTGCACCATATCATAGATGATGGTGACGGCTATCCTGGCTCCAGTACAACCAATCGGATGCCCCATAGAAATACCGCTGCCGTGAGGATTAATCCGGTCATAGCTGTAGCCAAGTTCTTTCAGGCAAGCTAATGTCTGGGCAGCAAAAGCCTCGTTAAGCTCGATAACATCGATATCTTTGTCGGTAAGTCCCGTCTTTTTGAGTACTTTTCTCACCGCGGGCACAGGACCTACTCCCATATATTTAGGATCAATTCCCGCTGAAGCCCAGGCTCTGAGAGTTGCCATAGGCTCAAGCCCCAATTCCTTAGCCTTCTCCTTTGACATAAGCACCACTGCCGCGGCGGCATCATTGATCCCTGAGGAATTGCCCGCAGTAACCGTGCCATTTTCCCGAAACGCCGGACGCAGCTTAGCCATGTCCTCAAGAGTCGTATCCATAGGACGTTCATCGGTATCAAATATGATAGGTGCCGCTTTTCTCCGGGGAATGGAAACAGGAACTATTTCATCCTTAAACACGCCATCTCTTATCGCGGCGCGAGCCCGCTGGTGGCTGAGAAACCCGATCCCATCTTGCTCCTCACGGGTAAAGCCGTATCTACTGGCGATTTCTTCGGCAGTGTTCCCCATGTGGTAGCCATAGAATATCTCCCACAATCCATCAAATACCATAAGGTCAATCAACTCTCCTCTGGCATTAACATCCATCCGATAGCCCCAGCGAGCTTTGGGCAGGATATAGGGACACTGACTCATAGATTCCGTCCCCCCGGCAACCACAATGTCGGCTTCACCCAGCATAATAGCCTCAGCTCCTAAGATAATAGCTTTTAGCCCTGAGCCACAGACTTTATTTACAGTGAAGGCAGGTGTTTCTTTGGGAATCCCGGCATATATAGCTGCTTGGCGAGCCAAGTTTTGCCCCTGCCCTCCCTGGAGAACATTCCCCATGATTACCTCATCAATGAAAACGGCATGTAGAGAAGAATCCCAATCATAGTGTTTCTTCTCCAGCTCTATCATGCCATCACCTTTAAGAGCCTCAGGACCATAATCGAGGAGGTCATTGCCGTATTTTGGTCTTAACCCGGCTCGCCTGAGGGCTTCCTTGATTACGACACTACCCAAGCTAACCGGAGACAAATCTTTTAAAGAACTGCCAAAAGTCCCGATAGCTGTTCGCGCAGCGCTAACAACGACTACTTCCTTCACTTTCTAGCTAACACCTCCTATCTTATTCTTTACCGGTTTTTAACCTCTGGAGCCCAAGCGTAATCCCCCGTGAACATAGAAGACATCCCCAGTTAGGGCTTCATTCCGGTAGAGTTCAATTATCAGAGAAGCCACTTCCTCGGGCTCAATCAAACGCTTAATTGGCACTTGTTCCAAAATCCTATCCAAAACTTTTGACTCCATCTGCTTGACCATAGGTGTTGCCACGTAACCCGGCGCTACCGCGACACAGCGAATTTTATTGCCTAGATTTCTCCGAAAAAGCTCAGCGGTGATTACTTTAGGCATCGTTGATATGGCGGCTTTGCTTGAGGAATAATTGATCTGACCGGCTGTTCCCAGAGAACCGATTGAAGAAATCAGGCATATTAATCCCTTACAGTCCAAATTAATCATCTGCTCAGCACACTCTCTCACTGTAAGGAAGACGCCGGTGAGATTGACATTTATGACTGACTGGAACTGCTCCAAGGACATCTTCCCGGTTACTTTCCCGGTATCCCGGTCAACGGAAACCATTAGACCATCTTGGGTAATACCGGCAGCCGGGACAACTAGGTTGATGGCACCAAATCTGTCCACAGCCAATTGAGCCAGGGCACGGTTGTCTTCCTCTTTAGTCACATCACAAATTGTAGCCTCCACCTCGCCGCCCATTTCCTCTATCTCCTTCTTCACTCGCTGCAGCGTTTCGACATTGTAATCAGCCATAACCACCTTGCCACCATTTTTCACCCACTGCTTAGCCACTACCTCACCAATGCCACCACTACCTCCCGTAATGACAGCAACCGCACCTGAAATCTCCAGCATTTTTACCTCCTATCTTTTGGGTTACAGTGTACCTTGAAAGAAATGTCTCTCGGGAAGATATGAAGTGGACAGATTTCTGGCAATTTCCCTATGCGTGGCAGCCACCCACCTTATCAAATAAGAGGGGAATTCCCTTTTATCCCCCCAGGACATGCGCTTTCTCCGCTTCTTCGTCTCTGTCCAAGACTTCGATGAGCCACTAGCCTGCTGCTTTGTTCATCCTCGCAGCTCCTGGACTTACGTGAGAAGGCAGCTATTGCACGGCCAGTTCACATGTTGTGTCTCTATTATAGTTTCTGCTTACGTAATTGTCAATCCAATGTTGTGCGGTGTCCAGGTTCATGGCGGCCATAGTCATAGTCTGAAGGGTGCCCCTCGCACCGAGTTCGATTGCTACCTTGGATATCACCTCATCGTCTGGGGCCTCAAAAATGTTCACGAAATCATATGGACCAAGGACAAAATATTGGGATAGTATTTTCACTCCGAGGGCTTCAACTTCCCTATTGACGTCCTTGATACTCTCTGGCTTTTCCTTTACCGTTTTCCTACCTTCATCAGTGAGGGTTGTGAGAATAACGTAAATTGCTATTCGTTGTACCTCCTCTTGATATTGAATTTTGACAACAGAAACTCCAGTTCACAAGCGTGGCTCCAAAATGTAACCTTAGCTAATCATTTCGTATATATTTTAGACGTTTGGTGAAACATAGGCAACTACCCAAAGACAGTGACCTAGAGCACAGATGTCCGTCCAATGTTTCTAAGGCAATCTAAACACTCGAAGTTACAGCCCTTAGACCAGAAGTTTACCATTCGTTCTCCAAGGAAATAAGGGGTATAATTTAAATGATAAACATTCATTTTGGGACAATCAGCAACTCTTCAAATCCTCAACAAAGTTTAAGAAATTTGACTAGCCTCCAGGCTATGGTTTCACAAAGTACAATTATATCCTCAGTGGAAAGATAGTCAGAGATAGTGCTATCAAAGAGTATGCTACCCTCAGGGGCAAACTCCTCATCACCTCGCCACAGGACAAAGGTTATAGGTACATAGCTAAAAGCATTGATGGTTACCGCTACATCACCATACTCAGCTTTATTACCTCCCATCTTCTGGGCAACACCCAGAAGGAGATGAGGCTCTTTGCTAAAATGGTCCAAAAGGGGCTTTATAGCCCTCTTGGCGAATGTGGGGAAATAACTAGACCCCCCTGGCAATTCTTTATAGGCAATCAGTTTATGGCTAAGAGGGGTAACTTTAGCTGAGGTCAAATAGTGCACTATCAAAACCTTGTCCCTTATCGGCACTTCCTGTTTGCTATCTATTAATGAAATGTCTATATCAGGAAAGGTGATTTGGTAAGACCTGTTTAAGTATGAAAGGATGATAATCTTTTGGGAACCTGTTACCTGATATCGGGCACCGCTGCTGAGGCATAGCTTATCTATATCACCAATCTTAGCTTGCTCGCAGGCGAGTTGATAAGCAAGCTCATAACCATATTCGTAATTTCGCTGCTTTGGCAATGACAGATGTCTGCTTTCCATTCAGCGGTCACCACAAACCTTCTTTAGCAGGTCGCTACTATATCTCAAGCCAGGAGTGGGAGTAGAGTGATTCACCAGTGAGAACCCTGACCGTTTTCACATATTTTACCTCTTCCTCGCTTAAAGATGAGAGGTCAGGTTTTTCACCATCTAACACCCGATGTACCAGAGTAACCAATTCAGGCTTGTCGCCTTTGGCTATCTTTATCAATTCGGAGTCAAAGGCATCAACTATAGCTGAATAAAGTCCATACTTCATAAGTATCATCAAATAAGTCTGATTAAGATAGGGTCTGAGGTGGGTAGGGGTGCCATTGGAGATGTTGGATAAGCCCACAATAGATTTGCATCCAGGGGCAATATCTTGCAACATACTCATAAATTCTAGGCAGGGTTTCACCTGGTTTGTATCCGCATTAACCACAGGGGTTACGATAGGGTCGAACCATATACCCTCATTAGGGATACCTATTTCATTGGCTCTATAGGCAAGCTCAACGGCTATAACCCCTCTCTCCGCGGCATCCCGAGGCATTCCTTCTCTTCCCCACAGCAGTGCAACCATATCAGCGTTATATTTTTTAACCAGAGGTAATTCGTCTTCCATCCTTGCCAGAGAGATAGAATTAATCAATGCCCTGCCTTTGTTCACTATTAGTCCAGCCTCCATCGCTACCGGATTTGTCGTATCCAGAGATAGCGGCAAATTGGTGACCTCCTGCACTGTCTTTACCACCCATTCCATCAGCTCATCCCCTGCCTTGCGCGCTGGACCAATACTTAAGTTAAGATAATCCACGCCAGTCTCAGTCTCAGCCTTGGCTAGTTCCTGAATAGGCTTGGGGTTTCTCTTCCTCAGTGCCGGACCGATAATATTTGACATAATATTAATGTTTTCCGCGATAAGGATCATCTGCCTTCTCCTTATGACTTCCAGGTACTAAGATAGGCTGGAATATGAGACGCATCTCTGGGACCAATCATAATCTCCCAGCCCGGTAATTCCTCTTCCAAACCGCCACTTTCAGCGGCAGCATATCCCGGGATTATCAATGTGTGGCGTTTAACCTTATCCTCAATACCACACTTCTTAACAAAGGGGCCAATAGCATCAGCAACAAATTTACCAGCCGCCCAAGCTGTCATGACCGAAAGCCCTTCGGTGTCCTTTACTAGGAGGTAACTGGGGACCTTACTCGCTTCTATTTCGCCGGAGACAATAAAGTAGCTAAGCGAAAAGTTGGTGGTAATAAGCACAGGTGAGTTTTCATTAGGATTGCCAATCTCATATATGCCCTCGGTGGTCGCCAGCGGTCGCTGGGGGTCAGTGTAGATATTCATCCTTTCTACGAGCAAGGGAAATAGGCTTTCTCCCTGAAAATCAGAAAGAACGATAATACCACCATATTTAGCCACAAACATAGAGGCAATTACCGCCTCCTTCATCGGGTCATCAGTCATTTCACAGGGGAAAACGATTGTGGGAAAGCCCAGGGGGCGGAATTTTTTGTTTAAAGCGGACATCCTGATGATTACCTGCTCCTCAAATGCCCGACGAACAGTTCTTGCCCCAGAATCAAGAACGATTTCTTTCACCCCCGACTCAGTCAATTTGGTAGTCAGTAGAGCGAGTTTCTCCAAGCTTGAGGCTTTGGCTGCTAATGGGCACGAATGCTCCTTAGCCAAATCGGCTACTATAGACATATTCTCTTCAGTAGCGGCGTATATTAACGGTTTCCGGTCGGCGCAACTCTTTAAACCAGCAGCCAAAATATCTGGATTCTTACTCATCAGGATAATACTGCTGTCATTATTCTGCTTTACTTTATTAACCAAAGCCTCAAATTTACTGACATCTCCTGATTCATCCTTTATTGCTACCAACTCAGGACGGAGAGTGAGCCCTACCCTCTCATATTGCAGTTGGCTAAACCTCTCTAATCTGGCATTGACCTCGGACTCCTCCATAGTATCGGTGATAAGGATGGCAAAGGCGGGAGGGTTCTCAAACCTTTTTTCGTGGCGGAACATAACTGTTTCATTGCCAATCTTAAATGCCCTGTCACCTACTCCGATAGTAACCGGTAGAATGGGGGGTGCTGATGCCTCGGCCAGTTTAGCTTTTGACTCCTCGGAGACATAGGGGCAGGCGCTTAATTCTGCTTTCCCCGCAGCTAGCTTCATAGCGAAAGCGAGACAGGTAGGCTCTCCACACTCCTTACAGTTCGTCTTGGGGAGTAACTTGAATATCTCTATTCCGGTAAGTGGCACTGCTAAACTCCTTTCTTAACCTAGTACTGGGTCCATAGTAAGCACCGGATGCCTTTTCTCTCGCAGGAATGGTAGAATCTCCTCCTCAGTGACACCTATCGTCTCATCAGCAATCATCTCAAGCAGGTTGGCAACCCCCATCTCCTCAGACCTAGCTTTAAGCCTCTCAGCAATCTCCTCCTTTAGCATCTTGGGCATCCAGACCATTCTTAGTAAACCACCATCAGCCATAAGAAATTTCCTCTGGCATATGTTATACTTGCCGTGACCGACAAAGCCGGGGGTGCTGACGCCGCCACCGATAGTCCCAGCTAGAGTGGTGAACTTCATCCCGCAAGGAGTCATATCTGTATATTCTCGATTCACCGTCATTACCCCATTACACAGAGGAAGTACAGCGGAAATGCACTCACAGCAGCCGCAGGTAGTCCATGGGTCATTTACTATACTGTACATATTATAGTGGTCTAGATTTCCACGCGAAGCTTTAAATATAAACTCATTTACCCCTTTCCATTGCCCCAGTTTGGCATCAATGGTCTCTCCCTTAGGTACTGGTTGATTAGGTCCGGTAGGGTTAATCTCGTAAGCAGCCTTACAGTCCATCCAGTTATAGGAACCGCAAAGTCCGGTTTTTTCCGGAGTAATGATACAAACATGGCTGGGGGCAAAGGACTGGCACAGAGTGCATGAGTAGTATATATCAGTAGTTTCGTCGGTCATCCCTTCAATTCTTGCATCTCGAATCGCATAGGTAGCCTTTGCTTTTTCTATTATCTGTCTTACTTTATTCTCCTCGGTGTAGATTTTTACCTGCATCTTATCAAATATCCGACTAAAATCCTGGTGCAGTTTGGCATGGAGGAGGATACCTATATGATGTAATTTGAAGCCCTTTTCCTTTGCCTGTTTACTAATTCGTAGCCAGGCGATATCCCTCTGCCCTTGATGCCAAACCCCTTGAGCATAATTTATCAGGTGGTGAATTTGCCGCTCCATAATGGGTTCATAGTCCTCCTCCATCTCTCTGCCGGCAACCTCAACCACTATAGCCAAAG
>CAZMJZ010000015.1:0-17866 GCA_964566845.1 uncultured Dehalococcoidales bacterium
CCAGTTCTCTGGCGGCAGCTTTATTACACGATGTTCCTGAGAACTGTGATATACCTATTTCGGAGATTCAAGCCATGTTTGGCTTAGAGATAGCCAAGCTAGTTGATGGCGTAACTAAGCTAGGCAAGCTCTCTAGGCAAACTTCAGGAGAGGTAACTAGCGAACTACAGGTGGAGAACCTTAGGAAGATGCTGGTGGCAATGGCTGAGGATCTCCGTGTGGTGTTTATCAAACTAGCTGATAGACTGCACAATATGCTCACCTTAGATGCCCTATCACCAGAAAAGCAGCTTATCATTGCCCAGGAGACTTTAGAGATATATGCCCCTTTAGCTCATCGCCTAGGTATATGGGAGCTAAAGTGGCAGTTAGAAGATTTATCCTTCCGTTATCTGGAGCCAGAAAAGTATTACCAGATTGCTAACCTGCTTGCTGCCCGGCGCACCCAGCGGGAGAAGTTCATCGCCCAAGTAATTCAGCTTTTAAAGGCAGAGTTTGACAAGGTTGCTCTCAGAGCTGATATATCAGGTAGACCCAAGCATATCTATAGTGTATACCAGAAAATGGAGAAGTATTCTGTGCTGGGGAAGCATTTTGATGATATACACGACCTTCTTGCGCTTCGGGTATTGGTTGGGACTGTGCATGACTGTTACAGTGCGGTAGGTGTCATACATAGTTTATGGCGCCCTTTGTCTGATGAGTTTGATGACCTTATCGCTAATCCCAAGTCAAATGGATATCAATCGTTACATACTGCGGTAATGTATCTGGGCACAACACCTCTGGAAGTGCAAATTCGCACTCATGATATGCATCATATTGCTGAATATGGTTTGGCGGCTCACTGGCGCTATAAAGAGGGTGAGAAGAAGGATATACACTTTGAGGAGAGAATAGGTTGGCTACGTCAGTTAATTGAGTGGCACCGGGAGCTCAGCGGTGCTGAGGAGTTCCTGGAATCGGTCAAGACAGATATATTCATTGACCAGGTTTTTGTTTACACACCTAAGGGGGAGATAAAGGATTTGCCCAAAGGTTCAACTCCCCTCGATTTTGCCTATCGGGTTCATACTGAATTAGGACATCGTTGTTTAGGAGCTAAGGTGAATGGTAGGCTGGTGCCGTTCAACTATCAACTAAGTAATGGTGATGTAGTAGAAATTATGTCGGCAAAGGGGGCAAAGGGACCAAGCCGAGATTGGCTGAATCCGCAATTGGGTCATATTAAAACATCTCACGCTCGGGGAAAGATACGGCAGTGGTTTAAGAAGCAAGAACGAGCAGAGAATATTGAGCGTGGTCGGGAGCTTTTAGAAAAGGAGACGAGGCGTCTGGGTATAAGACCCAGTGGGCGAGAGGAGCTGGCTAAGCTGTTCAAATATGATAATCTAGATGACTTTCTGGAGGCCATTGGTTATGGTGGTATTACCACCCAGCATATCGCTTTGAATCTAGCTGCTCAGCAAGAGCCACCTAAGGTAGTGCCTGGAGTTATACCACCCCAGACCCCGATATCAACTGTTCGGGTATTGGGTGCTGGCGATATGCTTACTCATTTGGCTCAGTGTTGTCATCCTGTACCTGGCGACAAGATTACTGGCTATGTTACTCGAAGCCGAGGGGTGACAATCCACCGTCATGATTGTTACAATGTGATTCATGAAGATGAGAAGGAGAGACTGATTGCGGTGGAGTGGGGGCAGACCGATTCGGTATATCCAGTTAGAATTCAGGTTGAAGCTTGGGATAGAGTAGGGCTGGTGCGTGATATAACTACTATTGTAGCTGATGAAAATGTTAATATTGTTACTGTGAACCTTATTAATAATGATGACTATACTACATCCACATTCCTTACGTTAGAAACGAAGGGATTAGCTCAACTGAGTCGGCTCTTGTTAAAAATTGAAGGCGTCCGAGGGGTGATAAAAGTTACTAGGGCTAGGGATGAGGCGACTATGAAAGCTAGCCCATCGACCTAGATGAAAACGGGAAAAAAGAGGGCAAATAATTTCAGCTCGACGAGTGTCGGGGTCTAAAGAGGGCTTAATGCTACAGCTTTATTAGGAGTTAATAAGCTTTCAAAGGTAGCGGGTAAGCCTTGGGAATTCTAGACAAGTCTTGCTCTGCGGTGGGTAGGAAAGCTTTCGTCTTACAATATGGCAAGGTACTTGCACCAAATCTCTTAATAGAGATAACCCCTTGAAGCTGTTTTAAGGTGAAGGTTTTGGAGGGGCTGACACAGCCGCCTCTAGCGAGCAAAGCCCCTCTAATTTAACAATTAACCTTTTCCTTATTGAGGGAGGAAATAAGATGGGTTGGGTTGTCAAATAGAAACCTAAGGAGGTAAATGTTGCCAGTTATTAAATCATCTCAAAAACAGGTAAAGGTCGATGAAAGAAGGCGGTTACGTAACAAGTCTATTCGTAGCCTATGTAAGACTAATATAACCAAGGCAGAAAGACTAATTTTATTGGGTGAGCTTGAAGCGGCACAGAAGGTGGTTATGGCTGCCGTCATCTCCTTGGATAAAGCGGCTGAAAAAGGGGTTATCCACCCCAATAATGCTGCCCGGCGCAAATCACGCTTGATGAAGAAACTAAATGAAGCATTGTCTTTGGATAAAACTGAGCCAGAAAAGGCTGGGTGATTCGCCCATAGGGGAACAGTGCTTTATCCACAGGAGTCCTAATGGGCTGCTAGCGAAGACCAGGGACCATTGCCCTTGTCTCCAAGCTCGCCGACGATACCATCAAGGCGAAGCTCGAGGCTCTGGACGGTGCTGTTCTCTCGGCTATGGTCGGGGAAATGATGGAAGATTGGGAGACCGTGATGGCCGAGGGGCTAATCAATGAAGAGATGATGGTGGCAATGATGGAACTGATTATGGGTATTGATATCCACACAATGGGTAAGATTGCCGAGGTACTTGTGGTAGAGAAATAACCTTACTGGGTGAGCAAAGACCGGCCTCATATCATGATTCCTGTAACAGAGTAATCCTAGGCTCAGAAGTGAGATATAGGAATTGACAAGAAATCCTATTTGGTGTAGAGTTTAATAGAACAATTGTTCGCCAGAGGGATGATGACATTATCATCTAAACAGCAGAATATCATTGATTTTATTTACCGTTTTCTAATGGAGAAGGGCTATCCTCCTAGCATAAGAGATATGGTAAATGGCTGTGGGATTAGCTCAACATCGGTTGTAGATTATAACTTAGGAATATTGGAGGAGAAGGGATATATTCGTCGCCATCGTGAGGTCTCGCGTGGTATTGAGTTACTGACTCGGTCTCCTGTCCGGCGGTCTCAAATTCCTATCATTGGTCAAATAGCGGCTGGCGAGCCGATACCAGTGCCTACTCCTGATACCTGGGATGTTACTTTATCATCAGAGACCATAGAGGTGACTGAAAACTTGACCCAGGGCAGAGAAGGGGTTTATGCTTTGAAGGTGAGGGGTTTATCAATGGTGGATGCTTTGGTTAATGATGGTGATATCATACTGATGCAGTATGTGAATGTGGTGGAGAATGGGGAGATTGCAGCGGTATGGCTCAAGGCGGAAAAGGAGGTTACACTCAAAAAAGTTTATGTTGAGCCAGGTCACATCCGCCTCCAGCCAGCAAATAGTCAAATGCGGCCTATATACACTGCGCCAGAGAATGTTGAGATTCAGGGTAGGGTCATTGCCGTCATTAGGCAATTACTTTGATATTTATCGTTAATAGGTTTAAATTAGCCACAGCTTAATGTGAAACCAAAGGAAGCTATGATGTTATCCCAGTTTCAGACGGTAGGGCGCGACCTTTTCACCAAGGGGTTAGTTTCCTCTAATAGTGGAAATCTGAGTATCAGATTGGGAGAGCGTATAATCATTACCCGCCGCGGTAGCCTGCTCGGTTGCCTAGAGGAACATGATTTGATAGAGACTGGAATAAGTAAGAATGACCGGAATACACCTCTAGCCTCAGTAGAATTAGCCGTCCACCGCGCCATTTATCAGGAAACCACAGCATTAGCTATTGTTCATGCCCATCTACCTCATGCCATTGCCTTGTCGCTAACTGAAACTGAGATTGTACCCAATGATATTGAAGGTCAATCCATTCTGGATCGGACCCCCGTTTTGGGTTGGCATATGGATGTCAGACCAGGGGGTCTAGCTAATATTATTAGTCAGGCGTTAAAGCAACACCGGATTGTTATGGTTCGCGGTCACGGCAGCTTTGCTATAGGTCAGCTACTTGAGGAAGCCTATAATTACACAACTACGCTGGAGGGAAGCTGCCGAATAATTTGCCTATTGAAGTCTTTACAAGTAAGTCCATCAAGGAAGTAGCTTAGCTCTCTCCATTTTTTTGTTTATCCCTCCGCAGGAGTTCATTAAAAAGATTCTGTTTGCCATTAGCCTTGGCTACAGCAGCGGTGGCTGTGGGTAGAAAGTGGAGAACTAACATTAGCAGTACAATAATGGTGAAGATAACTAGTAATCCTGATTTTTCCAGCAACCAGGTAGATAAGGGTACCGCAAGGAGCCCAATATTTATAGACAGTACAGAGTTGTGGGTAAATATTATTAGTATAAGCGTTATGGCGATGGTAATTAGCAGCTCCTTGGGCAGCAGGATAGCTAGAACACCTATGGTAGGGGACAGACCATTTCCCCCGGTGAATTTCAGGTAAACAGGCCAAATGTGTCCGATAATTGCTGCCAGTCCAGCTAGCAGAACAAAGGTCTCAGGTGCATCTAGTGAGTATTGAGTTATAGTTATAGTTCCGAGGGGGACATTTAATAACCACTGGGATATAGCTACTGCCGAAGCTCCCTTACCAATATCGAAAATTCCTGCAGCTACGCCGGCTCCCCACCCCGCCTGCTGGGAGGCATTCCGAGCACCAACATTACCCCCACCCATCTGACGAATATCTTTGCCCTTTATCAAGCGAACCACAATATAGGCTGATGGGATTGAACCGAGTAAATAACCAATAACTATGGCAATGATGATAGTAATAATCTCATTGACTATCATTTAACCCTCTAATGCCTATTTATTTTTAGTAAGCCGCAGTGCACCAGTCAAGGTATTTTTGATTATTGCCTCGTATAACCTCATGATAGAGCTGCTGTAATTTTCTTGTTATGTCACCAATTTCACCGTTGCCTATCTTACGGTAGTCTATCTCAGCTACAGGGGTAATATTAGCGGCAGTGCCAGTTAAAAAGCACTCGTCAGCATTGTAAAGCTCAGCACGCTCAATAGGTCTTTCTATAGTCTCAATACCTAGCTCATTTTTTGCCAGTTTTATTGCCGTATCGCGGGTAATGCCCATCAAAATACTATTGTAGCTGGCTGGTGTCACCAATTTACTATTAATAACAAGAAAGATATTCTCACCACTCCCTTCAGCGACATAGCCATCTAGGGTAAGCATAATTGCTTCGTCAAATCCATTCCCAACGGCTTCCGTTTTGGCTAGGGCATTGTTGATATAAAGTCCGGCAAGCTTAGCCCGCGGTACTTCCTTAGGGCACCGCCAGGAAGAAACAGCACACCTGGCTTTATCTACATCTAAATACCGTCCCCAGGGAATAGCCAGAATGAGGAACTCGTCTTTTAAATCGTGTAGTCGTACGCCCAGAGCCTCGGAGCTCTTATAAGCTAATGGGCGGATATAAATATCTTCCTGGAAACCGCACTTTTTAATCAGTTCAGTTGTTATCTGGCATAGCTCATCAATAGTATTTGATAAGTCAATATTCAACACCTTACAGCCCTGATGCATTCGCTGATAGTGCTCCTTAAGACGAAATAGGTAAATCTGCTTGTGCTCGCTACTCCAGTTACCCCTGATGCCCTCAAAAACAGCAGTGCCGTAGTGAAGGGAGTTGGTCATAATCCCTATATTAGCTTCGGCTAGGGGAATGAACTGCTTGTGAAAATAGGCATATGAAGACATTTTCAAAAAAACTCCTTTCTTACCTGGATGTAGGTCTTTATTTAACCTTAACCCGGATTAGGATATCTCCCGGGTGACCATCGGTTAACTGACGAGCATTTCTCAATTTTACTTTCATTCCAGTTTTTATTCCTGGTGGAATTGTTACCTTTAATTTTTTGCCTCTCCTGGTTAGCTCTTTTTCTATTCCTTGAGCGGCTTGTTCTTTGGTAATAATTATTTCATAGTTAACATCTCGATATTTATCTTTCTGAGCTTGGGCAAATAATTCCTCCAGATTAATTCCTCCGGGTACCTCAAATTTCACTTTTCTTGAACCGCGGGGTCCTTTACTAAATTTCTTAAAGGAAAATTCCCTGCCTCCTAGGACATCGCTAAATATATCATCCAAAAAGTCGAACCTGAGCCCGGCTCCGTCAAAATCCTTTATCATATCCTCAAAAGTCCCTCTGGTAGAAGGACTGCCAAATATATCGCCAATATTGCCAATGGTGCCAAATTGGTCATATTGGCTTCTTTTTTCAGGGTCGCCAATAATTGCGTAGGCCTCATTTATTTCCTTGAACTTGTCATTAGCCCATTTCTCTTTTCCAGGATTACGGTCGGGATGATACTGCATAGCCAGCTTTCGGTAGGCCTTTTTAATCTCGTCATTTGTGGCATTTCTTGGTACCCCTAGAATTTTATAGTAATCTTTAGGCATTGCTCATTCACGGTCCTCACTATCGTACTAATGCTATTGGTTAAGTATAGCACATTGGTTAAGGAGGTTTAAGTCTCTGATATTAGTCTTTAGGAAAATGGATTGTATGGTAAAGCCATAATATATCAGCCCAGAGAACTAATCAACTAATTGTAGTAAAATTTTAAATGTGCTAGCATAAGCTCATCTGTAAGCCAAATTTGAGGAATAGTAATGAAAGCAGTTATTCTGGTGGGTGGAGAGGCAACCAGACTACTGCCCCTTACCTGCAATACCCCCAAAGTTATGGTTCCTGTGTTTAATACCCCATTTTTGGAACATGTTATCCACTATCTCAGCGAGTATCAGATAACGGATATAATTCTGGCTCAAAGACATCTTTCGCAACCTATTAAAAACTATTTTGGCGATGGTAGCCGGTTTGGGGTCAAGCTTATCTGTACTGTAGAAGATACCCCTCTGGGAACGGCTGGGGCAGTAAAAAATGCTGAACATCATTTAGATGACACCTTCCTGGTGCTAAATGGCGATATTTTCACTGACCTCGACATTACGGCTATGATAGGCTTTCACCTAAAAAGAAAGGCAAAGGCAACCATTTCCCTTACCCCAGTGGATGACCCCACCAGCTATGGTTTAATAGAAACCAATGCTCAGGGGAGGGTTACACGTTTTCTAGAGAAGCCCAAGTGGAGTGAGGTAACTACCAATATGATAAATGCTGGCACATATGTTCTGGAACCTGAAGTCCTAAACTATATTCCATATCAAGCTAGTTTTAGTTTTGAGCGTAAGCTATTTCCACTACTTTTGTACTATGGTGAGCCAATTTATGCATATCCTTCCTCCGCCTATTGGATAGATATTGGCACTCCAGAAAAATACTTACAGCTACATCGGGACTTGTTCAGCGGTAGTAGCATTCTGCATAGTTATCCCGTAGGTAATGATGTGCTGGTTGGTGAGCAGAGCTACATCCACCCTACAGTTCAAATAAAGGGAGCGGCAGTTATTGGCAGTAACTGCACTATTGGGCATAAGGTTGAGCTAACCGGACCTGTGGTTATCGGCTCTGGTAGCACAGTTCGGGAAGATTCTGTGATTGAGGAATCCATTGTCTGGCGAAACGCTCAGCTAGGGCAGCGTGTTAGCCTAAAGAACTCTATTGTGGCTGACAACTGCTGCCTAAATGACAATAGCAATATAGAGGACTCAATTCTGGGTGATGATGTAACTGTGGTCAGTGGCTGTAAATTGGAGCCAGGCAGCAAAATCTGGCCGGGGACAACAGTGGAGACTTAAGCCTATAACCAACAGCTAGGCAACTATTTACCAAAATATATACTGCCATAACGGAAAAGCCCTTGGTTGAAGATTGTTTATTAAGTTATTTGCCTACCCACAAATTAACAAATAGAATTAAACTATAACCAAAAAACATGTAATGTGCCGTAAGACATCAAGAAAATTGAGGTGTTGGTGAGAACATTTCAAAACCCTGTAGAGTTCAAGTCAGTGGGAAATTGGCAACAAACTGTTAAGTGGATACCAACCCAGCTCCTACGGTATAATTGTAAAGGAGGAGGAATAATGAGAACCGATATCGTTGATAGGATAGATTTAATGTGTGAGGAGTGTGGGTATAAATGGACTTTAAACCCCCAACCCCTGATGATGACAAGTCAGGAGTGGCTTGTTTTGGTCTGCCCAAACTGTCTTAAGACTACAACCAAATTAGACTGGAGGGGAGGTACTAAATTCCCTCGGGAGGCTAAAGGCTATTGGGCACATCGCTTCGCGGAGGGGAAAAGGCTGTTAGTGCTGTCTAGCACCTATTCCACGGATGGAGAGTAGATGTCGGGGGGGTATTTCAAAGCCCTGTAGCGTTCAAGCCAGCGGTAAATTAGAAAAAGACTGGCGGGTGGATATCAGCCTAGCTGCTAGGAGCAATTACAAAGGAGGAATAAAATGAGAGCCGATATCGTTGATAGGGTAGATTTAAAGTGCGAGGAATGTGGTAATGAATGGAGTATAAACCCACAAACCCTGATGACGCTAGGTCAGGAGTGGCTTGTTGTGGTCTGCCCTAATTGTCAAAATACTACAGCCTTGTTAAACTGGAGGGGAGCAAGTAGATTCCCTGTGGAGGGTAGTAAGAGAGGGCTGGTGGTGCGACCCAGTACCTACCCCACAGAGGATAATTAAGAGTTATTTTTATGGTAAGGCAGTAAGTAATGAATGTTATTACTATGGTTTAATAACAAGTAAGATATGAAGAATTATGTTTGACCGGTTGGATGGAATAGAGAAGCGTTATCGGGAGCTGGAGCAGCAGATAGCCATGCCTGAGGTAGCGTCCGACACGAAACAACTTCAGCGCCTAGCTCAGGAAAGAGCCAGCATTAAAAGCTTGGTAACAAAGTACCGGGAATACAAAGCAACTACCAAGTCGCTGGAAGAAACAAGGGCAATGCTAGGTGATGGGCTGGACGAAGAGATGGCGGCTTTAGTCAAGCAAGAGATAGACAGTCTCAAGTTACAGCAAGAGCGTCTCGGTGAAGAGCTAACGCTTGCCCTTCTGCCCAAGGATGCTAATGATAACAAGGACATCATTATGGAAATCCGGGCTGGGGCTGGTGGTAATGAGGCTGGGTTATTTGCTGCTGACCTATTCCGAATGTATAGCCGGTATGCTCAATCTAAAGGGTGGGATATAGACATTATTAATAGTAATGAAAGTGGCATTGGTGGCTTTAAGGAAATCATATTTGAAGTAAAAGGCAAAGGCGCTTTCAGCCGATTGAAGTATGAAAGAGGGGTTCACCGGGTGCAACGAGTGCCAGCTACTGAATCTTCGGGTAGAATTCACACCTCAACAGCTACAGTAGCTGTTCTCCCCGAGGCTGATGAGGTGGATGTATCCATAAACCCTGATGACTTGAGAATTGATATCTACCATAGCGGCGGGGCTGGGGGGCAGAATGTAAATAAGGTAGCCACCGCCGTCCGTATCACCCATCTACCCACGGGCATAGTAGCTATCTGCCAGGACGAACGTTCGCAGTTAAGAAACAGGACAAAGGCAATGTCCGTGCTCCGAGCCCGACTGCTGGACATAGAGCAGCGTAGGCAGGAAACGGAAATAACCATACAGCGTCGTTCCCAGGTAGGCACCGGTGACCGTGCTGAAAAGATACGAACCTACAATTTTCCTCAAGACCGTGTTTCTGACCACCGCATTGGTCTAACCCTCCGTAACCTGCCCCAAGTCTTAGAAGGAGAGCTTGACGAACTTATTGACGCCCTAGCTACTCAAGACCAGGCGTGGTGGTTAGAGGAGCAACTGGCGTGACCCTGAAGCAGGCTCTTAATCGAGCTAATCGCATCCTTGTCGCCAATAATATTGAAGATGCCCATCTTGAGTGCGAGCTGCTATTAAGGCACGCTTTACAGATAAGCCGAATTCAGCTATATACAGAGCTTAATCATGAACTAGACCATGAACAAGAGTCAATATTTTGGAATCTAATTAAACGCCGCCTATGCGGTGAGCCCACCGCCTATATAACCAGGCATCGTGAATTTTATGGTCTTGATTTCTATGTGGACCCCAATGTCCTCATCCCACGACCAGAAAGCGAGCTACTGGTAGAAAAGGCTATTCAATTGGCTCAGAATCATCCCCTGTTTACCATAGCTGAAATTGGCACCGGCTGTGGTGCTATTGCCATCAGCCTAGCGCTAAACATACTGCAAGCTAAAATCTATGCCACTGACATATCAGCTTCTGCCCTTGAGATAGCCCAATTTAATTGCCAAAAACATAGAGTGGGAGATAGGATTCATCTTCTCCAGGGCGATATGCTTGAACCTCTACCTGGGCCTGTTGACCTGATAGTAGCTAATCTACCTTATGTTAAGCAATCAGAGTTGCATCAGATGCGTTCACACAATTTTGAGCCACTGCTGGCACTAAATGGAGGTTTCGATGGACTAGAGAAGATACGTCAGTTATGCTACCAAGTAAATGGGAAGCTTTACCCTCAAGGCTTTTTGCTTCTGGAGATTGGACAGGGGCAAGGTAGAGCAATAACTACTTTTCTGCACAGCCTCTTCCCTTCGGCTAAGATAGAAGTCACCCCAGACTTGGGTGGCATAGACCGCATGGTGAGCTTAACTATTACTACACGCTCTCTAGCCCGTTCTGCAGTCTTTAATTAAGGTGACAGTGGCTAATGTAATACTAGTAATTATGCTGCTTTAAAATCCCTAATCAAGTATCAACTTGACAGTACCTCCATTTGGGGTTATGATGATTAGGGGTGCCCCCAGCTTGCACCTTTTATGTTTTATTTGCCCGGGAGCAGGGATAAGCTTCATTCAAGAAAAGGATATTTATATGATATTTATAAAAAAGGAGAGTATTTATGGCTGGAATAGCTGGGGTTCAAGGAGGCAATATCAATGCCTTAGAAACCATGCCAGCAAGCCTTCGACACCGAGGCTCACATGAGACTTGGGCAAGTCCTACCGAACATACCAAAATAGGTTGCTGTAAGTTAGGAGCAGAAAGTGGACAGCAACGTCAACTAAACAGCCAAGCCAATGGCAAATTTGCTTTCCTCGATGGTCATCTCCATAATGCCACCTCCCGTGGACTTACTGACGCCGCCCTCGAGCTCTCTCTGTATGAGAAATTTAGGGCTCAATTTGTAGAAAGGTTTGATGGGGATTTTTCCTGTGTCGGATTAGACTCCGGGGAGATAGTTCTGGCTCGGGACTCTTTGGGCGTGAAACCACTGTACTATAGTTACAAAGATGGGAAATTCTACTTTGCTTCAGAGGCAAAAGCACTCACCGATGTAGCTGAGGAGATTAAAGAATTTCCACACATTGTCTTTCAAAAGAAGCGTCCCTTTGGTTCAGGGGCAGGCTCTAACAAGCTGTTAGGTCTCATCGCTGACAAGGAAATCACGGATGAAGAATTTATGAAAAATCGCTGTACCGAAGATGGCTTCAATCTTCATTCTAAAGAAGAGCTGCTTTATTACCGCGTCTTTAAGGAAAAATTCAAGCATTCTTCACTGCCTCAACTAGTAGCGGTGTGGGACCCTTTCAAACCAGGTTTTTAGGAATAAATTTGACTCTTTCCCCGTACCTCTAACGTAAGGAGTAAGTTCAGAAATGTTAGGAGCCTGGGAATATTTAGTCAAATATCCAGAAAAGCTGGCAGGGTGGACACTTGAGCACCTTTGGTTAATTACTATTGCCATTGCAATAGCAATCATTCTCGGTATAGTCGTGGGAATCTTTATCACCGGTAAAGGTAAGGAGCATGTAGCCGATACTGTTCTTTACCTGGCGGAGATAATGATGACTATTCCCAGTCTAGCTCTCTTTGGCTTGCTTATGCTTATTCTTGGTAGTATGGGGTTAACAGTTATCGGTTTCCTCCCTGCCGTCATCGCTCTAATTGTTTATGGACAGCTACCTATACTGCGCAATACCTATACGGCGATTCGTGGGGTTGACCCAGCGATGATTGAGGCTGGGAGGGGGATGGGAATGAGTGAAAGACAACTCCTTTTCAAGGTTAAACTCCCCCTGGCTGTTCCGGTTATTATGGCTGGCTTGAGGAATGCCATAGTGCTCCTTATTGGAATTGCCGCCATTGCTGCTTTGATTGGCGCCGGAGGGTTGGGAGTGCCCATATTCCGAGGACTAAGAAATGCTCGGATGGATTTAATCATTTTAGGAGGAATATCCGTCTCCATTCTGGCTCTACTGACCGATACTCTTATGAGCCTGGTGGAGCGGTGGGTTACTCCCAAGGGATTAAAGAGGAGGTGAGACGATGATAAAGCTAGATAGGGTGACCAAGGTCTATCCTGATGGGACGGAGGCGGTAAAAGAGGTGAGCTTTGAGGTCGAGGCAGGGGAACTCTGCGTATTATTAGGTCCTTCAGGATGTGGTAAGACCACTACCATGAAAATGATAAACCGGCTTATCCCTATTACCGGAGGCAAGATATACATTGATGGGAGGGACAGTATCAAGATAGATGAGAATGAGCTGCGAAGGAGTATTGGCTATGCCATCCAGGACATAGGGCTCTTCCCACATATGACCGTGGGGCAGAATATAGAGACGGTGCCGTCGCTAAAAGGTTGGCCGAAAGCCGAGCGGAGTAAGAGAGCTGAGGAGCTTCTGGAACTGGTAGGGATGGATTCCGGTGAGTTTATAGATAAGTATCCCAGTGAGCTGTCTGGCGGTCAGTGCCAGCGGGTGGGTGTTGCTCGAGCTTTAGGAGCTGACCCTTCGATATTGCTAATGGATGAACCTTTTGGAGCTATTGACCCAATAACCAGGGTGAGATTGCAGGACGAATTTTTAAAAATACAGCAGGAGATAAAAAAGACTATTATATTTGTAACGCATGATATTTTTGAGGCTATTAAGATGGGGGATAAGGTAGCCCTGATGAAGCAAGGGCAGTTGGTGCAATATGATACACCGGCGAATTTACTTTATAGACCAAAGAACGAGTTTGTCGAGGATTTCGTTGGTGCTGACCGAGCCCTTAAAGGATTGCAATTGATACGAGTTAAGGAGGTTATGAGTTTTCCGCCCACAGTAAAAGCTGAGGAGACGGTAGAAGCTGCTGGAGAGCGAATGGAGCAAGAGGGAACAAATTGGCTGGTGGTAGTTAATGATGACGGAAAGTTTTTAGGATGGGTTGACAAAGCAGAATTGGGAAAGGGAGAGATGGTAAAGGAGGTTATCAGCTCCTCGGCAATAACAGCCACGGTAAATACAGTTCTAAACGAAGTTCTCTCCCTCATGTTGAGCCATGGGCTGGAGAACATGGTCATAGTTAATGAGGCTAATATATTAGAGGGAGTGATAAGCTTTGATATTATTCGGAAGGCATTAACTGAGGTTACCCAAAGGAGAGAATCCGAGTGAGGCGTTATGTTGTTATAGTCAGCCTTTTAGTACTCCTTATTGGACTCACCGTTTGGATTACTAACCTGGAGTGGATTAGGGAGGGGGTGTATAAGCCTTTTACCTGGGGCAAAATACTTAGTTGTACGTGGTGGCACCTTATAATGGTGGGTGCGGCGGAATTTGCAGCCATTCTCATTGGTGTACCCCTAGGGATATTGGTCACTCGACCTGGTTTTAAGAAACTCACAACGCCCGTGATCGGTGGAGCCAACATAGGCCAGAGCATTCCTAGCCTAGCTGTGATTGCTATTATGGCTCCCTTGCTTGGTTTTGGCCTTAAGTCAGCAATCGTAGCCTTATTTATATATGGGTTGCTTCCTGTTTTGCGAAATTCCTATGCCGGTATAAACAATATCGACCCGGCGATTGTGGAAGCTGCCAAGGGGATGGGGATGACCAGAGGGCAAATTGCCCGGAAGATAGAACTGCCATTAGCCCTGCCGGTAATAATGACGGGGATACGAATTTCTACAGTTATAACCGTGGGGACAGCGGAGCTGGCGGTTCTCGTTGGTGGGAAGGGTTTGGGCGTAATTACATTAACCGGGGTGTTTACCTTACAGCCTTTAACCATACTACAGGGAGCAGCACCTACGGCAGCATTGGCAATTACACTGGGCTTTATACTGGAACGTGTAGAGAGCTGGATGACTTCACGGGGGCTTAAGGTCAAGGCCGAAATGGCTTAAGAGGGGGTGAGAGATATGAGATGAAATGTGATAAATTCAAGCTCAAAGGTCGTAAAGCAGTAACATTAAATTTTCTAGGGAGGTAAGAAGATGCGTAGATTACTTGCTACTATTTTAGCAGTAGTATTGACCCTTGCCCTAATTCTCCCGGGAGCGGGGTGTGCACCGGTTGAGAAAGAGATAACAGTTGGTAATAAAAACTTTACTGAGCAGTACATTATTGGTGAGATGATAAAGCAGTTGTTGGAAAACCGTGGCTTTACAGTGAATTTGGTAGCTGATCTCTCATCTATGGCTCTTAGGCAGGGGATGGAAGCTGGCGATATTGATATTTGTGCTGATTATACAGGTACGGCTTGGATGGTCTACCTTGGTCATGTGTATGAGTCAGGTGTTGATAACAACGAGCTTTACGAGTTGGTAAAGGCAGAGGATGCGACAATTGGAGGTTTCACCTGGCTGAATCCAATTTGGAACAACAACACCTATGTTCTGGTTTCCTGGCCTGAATTCGTTGATGAAAATGAGGTAGTGACTCTCTCCGATTTGGCGGCGCTTTATCAAGAAGGGGAAGCGGAGATTACAACCTTTGTCGACTTTGAATTCTCCACTCGCCCTGATGGACTGCCTGCTCTGGAAGAATTCTATGGCTTTAAAGTCCCTGAGGCTTCCCTTAAGACTGGAGCTCCGGGAGCTTCACTGCTGGGTTTGGAAAACCATGGGTGTGAAGTAGCCATGGCTTTTGGTACTGATGCCATCATCGGTCAATATGGCTGGCATGTATATCAAGATGACAAGTCCTTCTTCCCACCGTATGACTTAACCCCCTATGTCAGCGCCGAAGTCCTTGAGGTATATCCTGAAATCGCGAATATTCTCAATGAACTAGTGGCTACATTCCCTGGCGGAGGTGAGTTGGCTACACCTGGGATAGTAGCTCAAGGTCAAGTGGTCTGGCAGGAACTCTGTGCTAAGGTGGACATTGATATGACGGAGCCAGAAGAAGTCGCCAATGACTACTTGGTTGAAAAAGGCTTGCTCGGAGAATAAGGGGGAATCTTCCAGATTTAGTAAACTGATTATTTCAGGTCGGTTTAATTTCACTCGGCCGCACTAAACTTGCGGCTGTTCAAAGTATGGCGCTGGTTTTTAGATTGCCGAAAGACAAATCTGAAGGACGGCGCCACTTTTTAGTACTTATTATGGTACCGGGACTTATCCCTTAGCTCTGGCAATGACACCCCTTTTTGACTTTGCGAGGGTAAGCTGAAGCCCTGACCCTGAACGAAGTGAAGGGGAAGGGGGGGTGACGAATCAATCTCTGATAATGACGAAAAAGAGGAAACATTTGCTACCTACTACGAACTTAAAAGGTGGCACAAGTCTCAACAAAGTACCCGGCAAGAAAGGCCCTAATCCGTGAGTCCATATTCAAAAAGCCCATCACGTAAGTGTCATTGCGAGCCCTTCGGTAGAAGGGCGAAGCAATCTCACTTCCATTCCAGAGATTGCCACGTCGTCCTTCTGCGAAGGACTTCTCGCAATGACAAGTGAAATTTCCCTTGGAAAATCCACGGATTAGGGAAAGGGCAGCGCATTTGACAGTGGGCAAATGATGTGTTAGAATAGTAAAGGTAAATTAGTTTAGTAAAGGAGCGAAAAATTTCGTAAGGAGGTTAGGCAATGGTGTAAAGCTACGAAGAATCATATGTGAGGTGGTGATTATCTATCTGTTAATTCCCCATACAGATGGATAATATCTCAATAATCCCTTCCTTAAAGGATTGTGCCTTCATTTAGTAACATCCCCTCTTTCCGAGTTCTTCTCGAACCCCGCCAAGGTTAGACCTATTTCCATGTGTTGTCCTCTAAGTTATGCCTGTGCTGACAACCTATCCTCTCAATCTTGATACTGTGTTCAGCAAGAGCATTCAGCTATTCTTCGTAGTTCATATGAAGCAATGGGGGAAATAATAAATAATTATGATAGCTATAAGCGACCAAATAGATATCGATAACCGACAGGTATTGCTTAATATCGGGTACTGTACTGATTGTAAGCCATCGGCTCGTATCGCGTCTTTTATCAATGAGTATGTAGATAACACCTGCAACCTTATTGAACCATCATATTCGTATGTCGTCAGGGACATCAAGTCGGTTCAAGGCTCCAGTGTTGTTATTGATGGTTCGGTTACCTTCCAAAGTAAGGTTATTGCCCAGCTGATGGAGCGATGTGAAAAGATTGCCATATTCCTATTGACAATAGGCAATCACTTGGAGGAGACGGTCCGCCAGATGTCTGAGGATGGGCTTATACTCCAAGCGACTGTACTGGATGCAATAGGGTCAGTTGCTGCTGAGACGGTAGCCGACTTTGTCCAAGAGAGGGTAGACGAGGTAGCTCGCGATCATGGGCTCTGCACAAGCCTGCGTTTTAGCCCAGGCTATTGCGACTGGAACATAAAACAACAAAAGATGGTCTTTCAATCTGTAGGCACATGTTCAACAGGAATTCGCTTAACTGAAGACTATCTAATGCTTCCCCGTAAGTCAATATCAGGCATTATTGGTATTGGGTACTGCAATGGCGTGGAGCATTATAATCCTTGTAATACTTGCCCTAACTACCATTGTCCGAGTAGAAGAGAGGCATGATGGGGGAGGGATTAGCCGGGGGCAGATTTAAACCCCTTACCGAAGAGTCTATATACCGAATTCACCAAACAGCAATGCGTGTAATTGAGGAGGTAGGTTTTGAGGTAAATTCTCAAGCAGCGCTGGAATTGTTTGAGGTGGCTGGTGCCCGTGTGGATTGGGAAAGGCGTCAGGTGTGCCTGTCTGAGAAAAGAGCTATGGAGTTCATTGAGATGGCACCATCCGAGGTCAGGCTCTGCGGACAAGAAGAGAAGCACGATATCCTCCTCGGTGGGCATCGTGTACGCACCGGAACCGGTGGTACTGCCCTATATATTTATCATCCGGACACCGGACAGAGGCGACCGGCAAGCCTAGATGACTTGAAGCGCATTGCCAGATTGGTTGACAATCTAGATAATATTCACCTGTTCATGCTGCCCACCTATCCCAATGAGCTACCTGTAGAGCAGGTGGATGTAAACCGCTTCTTCTCTGGGTTAGACAATACCACTAAGCACGTCATGGGAGGTGTTTACACCTTAGATGGGGTGAACCAGGTGATACGGATGGCAGAAATCGTCGCCGGCTCTGCTGAAAGACTTCGGCATCATCCCCTCATCTCTATGGTAACTTGTAGCATAAGTCCCCTGAAGATGGATAGGCAATATGGTGACCTAGTAGTAACCATCGCCCAGGCTGGTATTCCTCTGGTATGCCCCGCTGAACCTCTATGTGGGGCAACATCGCCAGTGACACTCAGCGGAAATCTGGTGATCCAGACTGTGGACTCCTTAATGGGCGTAATGCTTACCCAGATTGTCAATCCAGGGACACCGGTCATCTTTGGCTCGGT
>CAZMJZ010000016.1:0-17791 GCA_964566845.1 uncultured Dehalococcoidales bacterium
AGTATAATGATGTTATCTGGCATACCCCAAAGCTCCAGACATCTATTATCGGCTATGGTGATAGCCATAAAAAGGTCATCTTCGCTAATACATTAGGCAGTTATATTGAGCAGGAGAGGACTGATATTACTCTGCGCCTGACGGCTATAGCCATAGATGGCAGTGAGGTACAACAGGTAGGGTTGAGCCTGGGTAGTAGCGGTGATTTTAGTTTGATACAGGGTCTCCACCACCAAGTAGAGCAAATGTCACAGCATGCCGTAGAGCTATTATCAGCACCACGGGTAGAGGGAGGAGAGTATACTGTGGTGTTGGACCCGGTTCTGGCTGGAGTATTCACTCATGAAGCCTTTGGGCATCTGTCAGAGGCTGATTTTGTTTATGAAAATGACCGTTTGCGAGAAATCATGGTTCTGGGTAAGAAATTTGGCAGTACTGAGCTTAATATTGTTGATGGTGCGGCTATACCGGGACTGCGAGGCAGTTATAAGTATGACGATGAAGGGGTGCCAGCCACTAAAACCTACCTTATCAGGGAGGGCAAGTTAGTCGGCAGGCTTCATTCCAGGGAAACTGCCGCCAAGATGGGGGAAAAGCCTACCGGTAATGCCAGAGCCATTAATTATCGCTACCCACCTATCGTCCGCATGACCAATACCTATATTGAGCCAAGGTTAGCCTCTTTTGAGGATATAATAGGTGACATTAAAGAAGGGGTATACGCTAAGAATTGGTATGGTGGCACTACCAGTATGGAGATGTTTACCTTCTCTGCAGGTGAAGCCTATATGATTCGCGACGGAAAGGTCGCTGAAACAATACGACCAGTAGTACTTACCGGCAATGTGTTCGCTACTCTTAACAATATAGATGCTATTGGTAGTGACCTGGAAATGAACCAGGGGGGTGGCTGTGGCAAGGGAGGGCAGGTACCCCTGCCTGTTTCTAATGGTAGCCCACATATCAGAATTCGCCATTGCTTGGTCGGAGGTAGATAGGATGGAGAATATCTTGGCTCAAGCTAAAAAAGTAGCTGATGAAGCCGAGGTCTTTATGGTCTCCTCGGAGGGTATACCGGTCCAATTTGAAGCCAATCGCCTGAAGCATATTCAGACTAAGCAGAGCCGCAGCCTGGCGCTGCGTATTATTAAACAAGGCAAGATTGGCTATTCAGCTACTACAGAGCTAGGCGATAGCCAGAGGTTGATAAATAATGCCGTGGAAACAGCCCAATTCGGCATGCCGGCGAAGTTTGAATTTTCTTCACTGGTCTCCTATCCTCAGGTTGAGGTCTTTGACCCAAATATAGAGTACGTATCCATAGAGGAAATGGTCAGGCTTGGGGAAGAACTCATAACCATGGTCAGGGGGCATACTCCAGAAATTGTATGTGAGGCTGGTGTGGTTAAGAGTTTAGCATCGGTCCGTATTATAAATTCTCGTGGTGGTCAGGCAAATTATAGGGTAAGCACTTTTAGCCTGGGCATAGAGGGGAGCTTGATTCGTGACACAGATATGTTATTCGTCGGTGACAGTGAAAGCTCCTGCCATCCTATATCAGGGTCTAAGGCAATAGCGGAGACGGTTATACAGCAGCTTGAGTTAGCCAAAAACCGAGCCTCAGCACCCAGTCAGCCACTACCGGTTATCTTTACCCCTGACGGGGTAGCTAGTGCCTTAATCCTACCCTTAATGGCGGCTTTTAATGGTAAAACAGTTTTGGAGGGGGCTTCACCGATAGGTAATAGGCTTGGTCAGCCGGTTTTTGACAAAAAGCTATGGCTGTGGGATGACCCCACTATAGATTACCGCCCGGGAAGCCGACCCTGTGATGATGAGGGTGTGCCTAGCCAGCGCACCCCCCTTATTGAGCAGGGTACTGTAGCCAATTTTATTTACGACCTGCAAACCGCAGCCCTTGCCCACACCAGGAGCACCGGTAACGGTGATAGGGGTCGTGGTGGCTTGCCTATCCCTGCGCCCAGTGCCTTTATCATTGGTGCCGGTGATACTACCTTTGATGAGATGGTAAACGACATAAAGGAAGGACTAATTATTGAGCTACTTATGGGAGCCGAACAGGGCAACATTTTAGGCGGCGATTTCAGTGGTAATGTTCTTTTAGGTTATAAGGTGGAAAGTGGTAAAATAGTAGGCAGGGTTAAAGATACCATGGTCTCGGGGAATGTTTACCAGCTTCTTAACCAGATTACGGCTATTGGCAGTGATGCTAAGTGGGTAGGTGGCTTTCTTAAGACCCCACACCTTTATTTCCCCAGTCTGTCAGTAGCGAGTAAGTAGTTCCCATATCAAGGAGTTATACGCACTCTGCGTTCACATACATAAAGGAACCTAAAATGGAAACAAAACAAGAACATTGGCCACTTCTGACACTTAAAGAATATGAGAAAGACATCGATCCAAATCCGATATATCAGAGAAGTGAAGTTTGGAAACCTAATCAAAAACAGCTTCTAATTGACAGCGTCTTACGGCAAATAGACGTTCCAAAATTGTATCTAAGGAAATTTCCAGCTTCCAGTCTATTCAAATATGAGATTATTGATGGACAGCAACGCATGCGCACTTTTTGGGATTTTCCTAATGACGGAGTCTCTCTCGACGAAGATAGTGATGACATCCCTCTTGATGGTAAATTGTATGAAATTGCTGGTAAGAAGTACAGCACGCTCGATTCCACGCTAAAAATAGAGCGAATCCACAAGTACACACTCAATGTCGTTATTATATATGACGCTACGGAAGATGAAATAGCGGACTTATTCTTTAGGTTAAATAACGGTACTCCGCTTAATCCCGCTGAAGTAAGAAATTCAATGCCAGGGAAAATGACTGAGTTCGTTCGTCAACTTGCCAAGCACGAATTCTTTCGCAAGTGTAGTTTCGCAAATAGAAGAAAGGCTTTCGACCAAGTCGCCGCGCAAATAATATGCCTTGAAATCAATGGTGGCATACACGATACAAGAGATAAGGTTTTATCTAAAATGTATGCTGAACATGCCCCTGACCTGTCAGAAAGTTTAAAAACAAAAGTTAATACGAACTTAAATCTCTTAAATGAAGTATTCTCAGAAAAGACAAGACTTCTTAACAGAGCATCTGTCATCAATAATTATCTTTTAATTTCTTACCTAGCAAAGCATAGTAGGATAAAGGAAGCGATACCCCAAATAAGAGAATGGTATATGAGAACGGAACCAACACGAAGGAAGATGACCGAATATGACGTAGCAATGACTAGGTCGGCCAATAGTTGGATCTCTATTGATGCTAGATTTCGTATACTCTTGCTAGATTTTACTCGTGAATACCAAACCTTTGGTTTAATTCAGCTTGATGAAAGGCGTGAGTTTTCAGAGGAACAGAAGATAGAAATCTATAATCGTGACAAAGGTATATGTAAAGGCTGCGCAAAACCTGTGTCAGAGTATAGTTGGCACGCAGATCACATTATCCCATGGGTCAAGGGTGGAAGCACTGATGTGGAGAATGGACAGGTTCTTTGTGTAAAATGCAACATTAAAAAAGGTGCTAGACTTTGGTGAGAGCAAAAAGTGGGGTCGAAAATAAGATGGACTGGGAAAAGTATAGAAGCTAAGGGAAGTTTTAGAGGGGCTTCGCCCCTCTTGTATGAAATCTTCCCCTTCCCCTTGATAAGGGGGAAGGGGATAAGTCCTTCACAGGTGAAGGATAAAGGGGATAGGGTTACCTATAATTAGTAAGAGACGGTTTAGCAACTCAGACTGTCATTGCGATAAGCCGAAGCCCTGAGCATAGCGAAGGGGAAGCGCAGAATCTAGACCCTTCACTCCGTTCAGGGTGACAGTCAATGACGAGTGGATGTGTGCCTCGCAATAACAACTAAACAGCCTCAGTAACAAATGAGAGGCGTAGTGAAATGAAAGAATTAGTTAAGTTTTCTGCTAGTCCCAAGCTTAATTCGCCAGTTATGCTGGCTGCATGGCCTGGTATCGGCAATGTGTCAATCATAGTAGCCACCTATCTAAAGAGGAAGCTAGAATTCGAGGAATTAGGTGAGGTCGAGGCTTCTCATTTCTTTAACCCTATTGGGGTGCTGGTTAAAGACGATGTGGTAGAAGCACCGCAATTCCCCAATAGTAGCTTCTACTACTGGGAAAATAAGGGCGGAGGGAGTGATATAATATTATTCATTGGTGAAGACCAACCAGCTACTAAGAGCTATGAGCTGGCTAATTGCATCCTTGATGTGGGGCTAAGATTTCAGGTTAAAAGAATATATACCTGTGCTGCGGCTTTGACCCGCATCCACCACACCGAGCCGCCCAGGGTCTGGGGGGTAGCTACCAGTCAGCATGTGGCTAAGGATTTGGTAGGGTATGACTTGGTGCTAAAGGGCAACCTTCATATCTCAGGTTTGAATGGGTTACTATTGGGAGTAGCCAAAGAGAGGGATATCGAAGGTATCTGTTTGTTGGGCGAGGTGCCAATGTATGCTACCCGAGTTCAGAACCCAATGGCTGCCCTGGCTATACTCAACGTTCTGACCAAGATGCTAGATATTGAAATTGATACGGGAGAGTTAGCCCAGTTAGCTAATGAGATAAAGGAGAGAATGAGGCAAGTAGCTGCTGAGGCTATGGGTGAGTATATAGACTACTTCACCGAGCCTATTTGGGAAAAGGGAGGAGAGGAGGAAGAAGAGGAAGAAGAGGAAGAAGAGGAATAAACATCTGGAGCAAGCTATGTCATTGTCTATTGAGGAGACTATTACTGACCTAGCTAACAGTGACAAGCCGTTATCTGGAGCAAGGCTGACCGAACTATCAAACTTAAACTCGGAAGGGATGGAGTCTTTTAGCCGAGTGTGGGTATTCATTGAGTCAAAACGGCGACAGCAAATTATATATCGGCTGGTAGAGCTGGCTGAGGATAATTTTGAACTCAACTTTGATAGCATCTTCAAGAATTGTCTGAAAGACCAGGATGCCGAGGTGCGGAGCAAGGCGATTGAAGGTCTGTGGGAAAGTGAAGAGGCGTCTATGATTAGCCCCTTAATTAATCTACTAAAGAATGATAGCTCAGAAAAGGTGCAGGTGGCAGCAGCTATGGTGCTGGGCAAGTTTGCCATTTTAGCCGAGCATAAAAAGCTACGCTCCTGTCACACATCTAAGCTAGAGGAGGCATTACTTAGTGTGATTGGTGATAAAAGCAAGCCTACAGATGTCAGGCGCCGGGCACTGGAGGCGGCTGCCCCATTAAGCTTACCTCAGGTTAAGAGAACTATCATGGAATCCTATCAAAGTCATAATGCTAAACTAAGAGCTAGTGCTGTTTATGCTATGGGTAAGAGCTGCGATTGTTCCTGGCTACCTATACTATTAAAGGAGACAGCTAATGCTGATACTGAAATACGCTATGAGGTAGCTGGGGCATGTGGTGAGTTGGGGGAAGAAGAAGCGACCCCTTATCTCATAGGGCTTATAAGTGACCCAGATACCGATGTCCAACTGGCTGCTATCCAGGCGCTAGGCAAGATAGGTGGTAGCGAGGCTAGAGTATGCTTAGAGGAATGCCGAAATAATCCTAGTCAGGTAGTCCAGGAGGCAGTAGAGAAAGCCCTGGAGGAACTAAAGGCGGTGGAAGCTCCATTCCTTTTTGAAGCCTGAAATTTTAAGGGGATGTATGCTTATTGGCAATAAGGTTATACTCCGTAATAAAAGACTAGCTGATGCTCGAGATGACTACACCTGGCAGACCGACCCCGAGTTAGCTCGGCTTGATGCTGCACCATGGCTAACTATCTCTTTCTCACAGTATCTTTTAGATTACACTATTGAACTGCGTTACTCTTATCCATTTAGACGCCAATTCGCTATAGATACCATGGACGGCAAGCACATCGGTAATTGTGTGTATTATGGTATTAACGAGACTAAAGGTGAAGCCGAACTGGGCATTATGATTGGTAACCGTAACTACTGGGATAATGGTTATGGTAGTGATGCCGTAGGCAGCTTGCTTAACCATATTTTTCGTATGACAAACCTTAGGCGAGTCTATTTGAAGACTCTGGATTCAAACCTGAGGGCACAAAAATGCTTTCAAAAATGCGGGTTTATACCATACGGGTACATGAATAGAGACGGATATAGGTTTGTGCTCATGGAGATACGCCGCAACCAGTGGATAGGAAAGGGCAAACAGGAATCTAAGGCAGCTTTAGCCTCTAGCCGGAAAAGTGACTAGAGCCTTTCCTGATGTAGTCTTTTCTCCCTTTGTATTCTCTACCCAGAGGTTACACTCTACATAGTACTCGCTGTCTTCAACATATTTCTTATTTACCTTTCCCTTGCAAATAAGAGTCTGACCGGGAAAGTTTACACTTTTATAACTGCAAGTTATTTTCCTGAGGCTGCCCTGCTCTCCTGCCCAATCAGTCACTAACTGACCCAGGAAACAACCTATCAATTGACCGTGAACGATAACACCAGGTAGTCCCTTACTCTGAGCGAAGTCCTTATCATAGTGGATGGGATAATAATCACCGGATGCCCCAGCCCACATCACTAACTGACGAGTGGTAGGCTGCTTTATCAAGGGGATGATTTCACTACCCACGACTATATCTTCGTAATAGAGTTGCTCGCTCATAGCTTCTCCTTTTAGTAGCTAACAACCATTTGGCGGCACTTGGCTACCAGCTCTTGCCTCTGGTTTATATAGGTTATTTCAAAGTTAATAAATATTGTTCTACCCTTGTCACCTTGTCGCTGACGAATATTGGTTATTTTAGTAGTGGCGGTTATCACATCTCCTGGTCTGATGGGCTTATAGCACTCGAGCATAGTATCGCCATGAAGTAGAGTTCCAGAAGTGATTGAGGCTGATATCTGCTGCTGAATCTGTTCAAAGCCTATGGTCAATATAAAGGTTGGGGGAGCAACAATGCCGCCATACCTGCTTTTCCTGGCATGGTCCGCATTTTGCCATAAGGGATTGGGGTCATCAATAGCCTGGACAAACCGCAGTAACATACCCTTCTCAATCTCATATACTCCGGGCTCCCACTCTATCCCGATTTTATTTTTCAGCCTCTCAATGCCCGATGAAGCATCAACCATATTAAAAAATTTTACCTTGTCTGAGTTTGCTATGTCAAACAAGTGTAGTCGTTCAGTTGATTAGTAGTATATGACTCCCCCCCTTCTATCATTATGAATGTTCTGAACGAAATCAGCCAACGCTTTGCTCTTGACGGCTAACTCCCACTAGGCTACATTTAGCTTAACCAGCGTTAAAATCAAAAAATGAGATTAAACAATATATATGCTAAATTTATATACCCAGTAGACACCACTAGAAACAAGCTAAAGTGTTGTAATAAAACCAGTTTACCCCAATTTTTGTCCTGCTCAATATCTTCTATCTTAAAGCTATTGAGGAATGGAGATGGAGAAGAACTTTGGTAAGGAATATTACAAATACAGGGAAATAGTACTTATGCTTATTCCCAGGTTTGGTAAGTGGAAGTGGTGTATGGTAGCATATAGCTGAGCTGAAGCTTATTCAATTTAAAGGAAATGGCGATGGATTCAAATAGGGCAGAGCCAGTAAAAGTAAATAGCGACCTTGCTATCCAGACCTTTAACCTGACCAGGATATTTAATGGATTGGTAGCAGTAGATGGGCTTGACCTCAATATCAAAAAAGGAGAGTTATTTGCTCTCCTTGGTCCTAATGGGGCGGGGAAGACCACTACCATCAATATGCTATGCTGCTTGCTTAAACCCACCGGCGGTACGGCTACCATTATGGGTTATGACATTAACCAGCATCCGTTTAAGGTTAAAGAAGTCATTGGGGTGTCACCCCAGGAAACGGTTATCTCCGAGCGCCTTAATTGTTGGGAAAATCTAGCCCTAATAGGCAGGATTCACGGTATGAAGGCTAGGGAGCTAAGAATCAGGTCACAACAGTTGCTGGAGAAGATGGGTCTTGGTGATAGGGCTAAAGACCAGGTGAGAAAGTTCTCCGGCGGTATGAAACGAAGACTTAACATAATGATGGCACTGATTCATAACCCTGAGGTTCTATTCCTGGATGAACCTACGCTTGGTCTTGACCCTCAAGCCAGGAGAGCAATATGGGAATATATTGCCTGGTTAAAGAGAGAAAAGACTATCCTGCTCACCACCCACTATATGGATGAGGCAGATTTCCTTGCCGACAGGATAGGCATTATGGATAAGGGTAAGATTGTCGCCCTGGGTACCAGCGTTGAACTCAAAATAAGTATGCTGGAAAAGCATACTATGATTGTTTATGCCTGGAATCTTACCCAGAGAGTCATAAATGAAATACGGAGTAAATACGATGAGGTAGAAGTAACTGATGGCACTATGATAATTACTGATAAACACCTTGACTTCAAAGAAATCGTTGACCTCCTGCACGCATCCGGGGCGGTAGTCCGCTCCGCCTATATCAAGGAGCCAACTCTGGATGATGTTTTCCTTCACATAACCGGCAAGGAATTAAGAGAATGAGGTTCTTAGACTTAGCCAATAGAAACTTTAAGGAGACCTATAGAGACCCACTGGCATTAGGCTTCCTCCTAGCCTTCCCCCTGTTGTTTATGTTCATTATGGGGGTAGTTGTTGGTGGTGAGGCTACCCCCAATTTCCCTATCGGTGTTATAGATAATGACCATACTCAAGTTTCACAAGCCTTCGTTGATGAAGCACTGGCAGAGGTGCCGGCATTGGAAGTTTCGACCTATGAGGACGCGGCTACTGCTCTGAAAGACCTCAAGTTTGGTGATTTAAAAGCCTATATTGTCATTCCTGATGGTTTTGGTCAGCAGGTAACCCAGAACTGGCAGGGCGATGAGGCCGATATCACCCTGCAAATGACCTATGATGAAAGCGATATTATGATTTCAGAGCAAATCATTTCTATAATAAATACAGTTACCCGCGCTTTTGCCCGGATTGAGATACCGGTAACCATTAATGCTACCCCTATCCATATAGAGACCGAGATAACCTATATTGATTTCATAGGTCCTGGAATAATAGTCTTCGGTATTTTGATATTGATACCTACCTCAGCCCGAATAATGGTTCGTGATAAGGAAAAGGGATTCCTTGCCCGCTTGCTGACCACTCCTACCAAACCTGTGGAGTTTATCCTGGGCTACTCTCTGTGCCTGGTTGTCATCGCCATTGCCCAGATAATTATCTTCATGGTTGGTGCCTGGTTGCTTGGCACGGATATAGTCGGCAGCTTGTGGCTGGCATTTCTCATTTTCTTTCTCGCCGGTTTGAGCAGCATCGGCATCGGTATGGTGGTGGCTTCACTCACCAAGTCGGAAAACCAGGCTGAGCCCCTGTGCTGGCTGTTTTCTATGCCCCTGGCGATACTTTCCGGGTGCTGGTTCTCTATAGAGATGTTGCCTTCATACATCAGAGGTGTTGCCTATGCCTTTCCCTATGCCCATGCCATTGATGCCTCCAGAGGTGTTCTTATCCGGGGAGTCGGGTTGGAGGCACTCGGCACCGACTTCCTGTTTTTAATTGGCTGGGCGGTGGTTATCTTTGCCATCGGCGTCATTCTGTTCAGAAGGAGTATGCGAAGCTGAAAGCTATTGAATGGCTTGGTAACCGGGTAAGAATCCTCGACCAGACCAGACTTCCTCGAGAAGAGGTATATTTAGAACTTGGCGACCATCAGAGCATAGCCTCAGCCATCGTAGAATTGAAAATTAGGGGAGCTCCAGCCATTGGAATAGTTGGGGCTTATGGGATAGCTTTGGGCGCTCTACAAATTGAATCTGTGGCTAGGGACGAATTTCTGGAGGAGTTGCGAGGCATCAGCTATACCATTGCTTCAACCAGACCTACTGCCAAAAACCTTTTCCGGGCTATTGAGCGAATGGAGCAAGTCGCTGAGGCTGGGGAGGACGTAGACCAAATTAAAGCAGCACTGGTTGATGAAGCGGTTAAGATACATTCTGAGGAGGAAGAGGCAACCAGAAAGCTCAGCCAGCTTGGAGCCGAGCTAATAGGGGATGGTTTTATCATCCTGACCCATTGCAATACCGGGGTTTTAGCCACCGCTGGCTATGGCACTGCCCTGGGAGTAATCAGGCAGGCAAAGGAGCAGGGCAAAAATATAAAGGTCTTTGCCACTGAGACCCGTCCCCTGCTTCAGGGGGCACGGCTCACTACTTGGGAGCTAAAGCAGGCTAATATACCGTTCACCCTTATCATCGACTCAATGGCGGGCTACTTTATGAGTCGGGGGGAAATTGACTGCGTCATTGTTGGTGCCGACCGGATTGCCGCCAATGGCGATACCGCCAACAAGATTGGCACCTACACCCTGGCGGTGCTGGCTATGGAGAATGGCATTCCCTTCTATGTTGCTGCCCCCACCACCACCATTGACCTTTCGCTAGCTTCAGGGGGTGAAATCCCCATTGAGCAGCGCAGTCCGGAGGAGGTAACCCATATTCAGGGGGTAGCCATTGCCCCTGAGGGCACCCAAGCCGCCAACCCTGCCTTTGATGTCACCCCTCACTACTATATCACCGCCATCATCACCGAAAGGGGCATAATAAAAGAGCCGTATGTGGAGAGGATTAAGAAGGCGGTTTGATAAGGATAGACTTAATGTTTAGAATTATGGATAAGGAGATAACTTTATGGCTACCGGGGACACAGTTATTTGCTCTGATGGGAAATTAGCCATTGAAATCGGCCCTTGGGCTAAAGATAAACTACACTATATAAGACGCTACTTCTATATCTTTAATACGGGTATGAAAAATCGATGGTCAACCAGAACATACATAGACCTATTTTCTGGTCCAGGACTCTGTATTGTCGAAGAAACAAAAGAGGAAATTTCTGGCTCGCCAATTCTAGCCTTAAGCTGTAAAACTCCATTCACACACTATTTCTTCAACGATGTAAATCCTAAGTTTATCAAATCATTAAAGTCTCGTGCCGCAATCTATGGCTTCGCCAATGTGGAATATTTTAGCAAAGATTGTAATTTAGTTGCAGATGATTTACTGCAAAACTTACCCCCGAACTCTCTGGATTTTTGTTTTATTGACCCCCTTAGTTGGGAAATTAAATTTAACTCCATACGAAAACTCACTCTTGATAGAAAAATGGATTTAGCCATAACTTTTCATATAGGCAGTATAAAACGAGACGCTGCTGAGCCTACACAGGAACTGAATGATTTTTTCCCTGACCTCAACTGGCGACAAGAATACAGAAATGCCAAAAACAAGGGGGAAAGAGTTGGGTATGCATTGCTCAAAGCATATGAGCGTGGATTAGGAGAACTAGGCTATAAAGAAATAAAAGACTACGTGCTTGAGACAAATAAAAAAAATGTACCTTTGTATCACTTAATATTTGCCAGTAAGCATCCAAGAGGGGCTGATTTCTGGGACAAGATTGCAGATCGCTCAGAGGCGGGACAAATAAGAATGCAAATCTGACACAGCAAAGAAGTGTAATTAGGAAGGAATATGCCAGTTTTGAGTTTTGTCACTCATCAATATAAGCTACTAGACGGTTCTACATCCTCATTGGTTCAACAAGTTGGAGATGGCTCAATCATAAAGAGATTTGATAAGACTCCGTTACCTACCAGAAGCACAAATGTTATATGTCCCCATTTTCTAGAATTGAAATGGGCTTATGGCTGCCCCTTTGACTGTGCTTGGTGCTACCTCAAAGGGACTTTCAGATTCCTACCCACAAAGACAAAACCAGTATTTAAAGACTATAAAAAAATAGAATTACACATTAGAAGGTTCCTTGAAGAAGTAATGGCTCCTGAAATCCTTAATACTGGCGAGATAGCTGATTCTTTAATGGGGGAAGGCTTAGATGAACCCTTCTCTAAATTTATTATTCCTATGTTTGAAGAGCAAGACAGACATAAAGTATTATTTGTAACTAAGTCTGATAATATAAAGCACCTGTTGGAAATTAATCCTCATAATCAAGTTATTATAAGCTTCAGTCTTAATTCCGATGAGGTAGCCAAAAAATGGGAAAGAGGTGCTCCATCAGTTAGTAGAAGGATTGAGGCTGGACGAAAGCTTAGCCAAGAAGGCTACGAGGTAAGGATAAGGATTGACCCCATAGTGCCAGTCGTAGATTGGGGAAAGCATTACATTGAGCTTGTTGAACAGATTTTCACTAGTTTCACTCCATCCCGCCTTACCCTGGGGTCGCTCCGTGGCTTACAAAGCACTATCAACGGGAGCACAGACAAAAGCTGGCTCCAATATTTAAACGAGAACTCTAACTGGGGGAAGAAAGTAGACTTCAAAACTCGCTACGAAATGTATGCCACCATCATTAACCAACTTAAGAAAAATTATGATTATGAAGAAATTGCCATCTGTAAAGAAACACTGGCAATGTGGGCAAAGTTAGGGATGGATTATCAAAAGATAAAATGTAACTGTGTATGGTAGAACGAGTTCACTTAATGCCACAAGCTAAATTGGGGTTATTGGGGGGGAAGGGACTTTATGATATTGTAGTATAGGACGATAGAGTGGGAATCAGCTATAATACCAGATGAGGGCTAACTTAATGACGGAGGATGATGGTGAAAGTAAAAGAGCTTAGTGTGGAACAGTTAAAGGCTTTAATTCAAGAGGCGGTGGAGGAAAAGCTCTGGAAAATACTCGGTGACCCTGACCAAGGACTAGAGCTGAGGGAGGATATCAAGGACAGGCTCAGGCATTCTCTAGCCGCTGTTGAGCGCGGCGAGGAGGGCATACCTTTCGGGCAAGTGGCTAAAGAAATTGGGCTGGAATAGGAATGACCTATAAGGTGAAGTTTATGCCCAAGGCGGTGGATGATTTAAGCCGCTTGGATAAGGTGATTGCCCAGCGTATTTTCACAAAAGTCAGATGATTATCTGAGAATTTCGATATCCTGACTCCCGAGGTGCTTATTGGTGAGTGGAAGGGACTATTTAAACTCAGAGTAGGCAGCTATCGGGTGGTCTACACGGTGAGCCAAAAAGACCATCTCATCACTGTCCACCTCGTCGGTCACCGCAGGGACATTTACAAGGTGAGGTAATCGAGGCGCGGAGATTGCCGAGTGCTGGTAAATAAAAAAAGGCGGGTCCTGAAAGTGACTAGCATTACTAATATATCCGTGACATAGAAGGAGGTCTGTTAATGCCGCAAGCTAGAATTGGGATTATTGGCGGGACCGGGCTGTATGATATTGAGGGGATGACGAATATTGAAGAGGTTGAACTGGATACGCCCTTTGGTAAGCCCAGTGATGTTATTGTCATCGGTAAGCTGGAGGGGGTGGGGATTGCCTTTTTGCGCAGGCACGGCAAGGGACATCATATCATGCCTACCGAAATCCCCTCAAGAGCCAACATCTACGCTCTAAAGTCGCTGGGGGTGGAGCGCATTATTGCTATTAATTCGGCAGGTAGCTTTAAAGAGGAGATTAGTCCTGGCGACCTGCTTATCCCTGACCAGTTGATTGACCGTACCAAGGGACGGGTTAGCACTTTCTTTGGCGAGGGTATTGTCGTACATATTCCGTTTGCTGAGCCTTTCTGCCCGGTACTGAGTGATGCCGTATTCGATGCCGCTGTGGCCGCTGGGGTAAGGGTTCACCTCACAGGTACCTATGTAGTTATGGAGGGACCAGCGTTCTCTACCAGGGCTGAATCTCGCCTTCACCGCTCCTGGGGGGCTGATGTTATTGGTATGACCGCTTTGCCTGAAGCCCGACTGGCACGGGAAGCTGAGATTTGTTACACTATTATTGCCTGCGTCTCCGACTATGATAGCTGGCATCAAGAGAGAGAACCGGTAACGGTAGAGGTTGTCGTGGAAACTCTACACCGCAATATTGATATCGCCAAGAGGATTATCAAGCTGGCGGTGACCAAAATACCTGAGAAACGTGATTGCGAGTGTGCTACGGCACTGAAAATGGCTATTATTACTGCCCCTGAGCTAATAACTTCTAAGCAGAGGGAAAAGCTAAACTTATTGATAGGTAAGTATCTACCTAAAGGAGATAGTTAAAGAGCTTATGCCTTATATAGAATTTGGTTGTCTACCGACTATTGTTGGTAGCATGCCTCATACTGACCCGTCGGAAGCGTGTTCACAAATCATCCACTATCTCAAAGAAATCCCTGCCTGGCCCCAGCTACCCAAACGCTCTTTTCTGGAAAATATGTATGTCCAGTGTAGCCAGGGCTTCCCCGGGGTAGTAGTCAAAGAGGATAGCATCTATATAGACCGCTCCCAGGACCTGGATAAGCCTCTGGAGCAGCTATATACTGCCTACATTGAGAATGATGTTGATAAATATCCCATCGGCTCTGATTATGCCGCTGGTCTTCATAACTTACTATCGTTAACCACTCTATCACCTCTAGCCGTTAAGGGGCAGATAACCGGACCAATTAGCTGGGGATTAACCGTTACCGATGATAGCCGCCGGGCTATACTCTATGATGATACCCTTGCCGATGCCCTAGCTAAATTGCTCCGGCTAAAGGCAGCCTGGCAGGAAAGGGCTTTGAGTCAAATCTCTAAAAATACCATTATCTTTGTTGACGAGCCATATATGGTTTCCTTCGGCTCAGCCTATGTCTCACTGTCCCGGGAAAGGGTTATCAACCTGCTGGAGGAGGTGTTTGGTGGTATTAGTGGACTAAAAGGGGTTCACTGCTGTGGCAATACTGACTGGTCTGTTCTGCTGAGCACCAGCGCTGACATACTTAGCTTTGATGCCTATAACTTCGCTAATTCATTAAGCCTTTATCCCGCCGAAATAAAAGAATTCCTGGATAGGAAAGGCACTATCGCCTGGGGGATTGTCCCTAATAGTGAAGACCTGCTGACCAAGGAATCGGTAGCCAGTCTCAAAGACCGCCTGGATGAAGCAATGGCGCCCTTCACCAGAAAGGGTATCCCCTTCAAACAACTGTTGCAGCAAGGGCTGCTTACTCCTAGCTGCGGGCTGGCATCTCTAGCTACTGAGGAAGCAGCCGCACAAGCCCTGGAGCTACTGGCTGGACTGTCTATAAGGATAAGAAAACGCTATATGTAATTGAGTTTGAACCCTATCACCTTATCTTGTTAAGGGGATAGGGTTTCTTTAGAGTGGCCGACAGAGTCGCTCTCCAGAGGCGAGTCGCCGTGGCGACCTCAGTTAAGCTTGGCTCCTGTAATACGCCCTCAGGTTAATACTTCAGTGTAAGGAGAAGATTCCAATGGAATGTCAGATTGAAGTCAATAAGGCAAAATGCCCCTGCACCTATGAGCCCTGTTCCAGAAAGGGTAAGTGCTGTGAATGTATTGCTTACCACCTGGAATTTGATGAGCTTCCGGCTTGTGTATTCCCCAAAGAGGTAGAGAAGACCTTTGACCGGTCGTTTGCCAAGTTTGTAGAAGTCTACAAAGCCAGAAGTGGCAACAAAAGCTAGTTTAGGCTATTATATTGGTAGGCAGTGGCAGAGCCAAAATCATTAGGGGAGGCAAAGATGGCGAAGATAACAGAGGAGATGAAGGAAGTTGCTGGAAAGACAAAAGCGTTTGCCGTAGCTACAGTTACCAAAGATGGCACTCCACATGTAATTCCTGTTGCCTTTGGCAAAGTGCTCTCTGAAGACGAGTTGCTCTTAGTAGACATATTTATGACGAAGACGGAGGAGAACCTGAGGGCAAATCCAAAGATAGCTGCCTCATTTTGGGATATGGATACCTTTAAGGGATACGAGTTTAAGGGTACCGCTAAGATTGAAACCTCAGGCAAAGTTTTTGATGACAGTGTTAGCATGGTGAAAAGCCTCTTCCCGCAATTTACTGTCAAGGCTGCGATTATTGTGAAGGTAGACTCGATATTTGTGAGAACACCAGGTCCTGATGCTGGGAAACAGGTAAACTAAAACATCTGAAAAATCAGGCTTTGCTACTGCTATTCTTAATTAAAAGCAATGAACAAGCCTAAGCCAAAAGTCGTCTCAATAAAAAGAAGCTGGAGTTAAGAAGAAAGGCAATGTTCCAGCCTGAGGAATAGCAGTAATAGCTTATGAAGCAAGTCTATCTGCTCACCGGAAAACCGGGGACGGGGAAAACCGGCCTTATCATGCAGGCGGTAGCCGAAGTGAAAGGTAACGCCGGGGGATTTTACACCGAGGAAATACGAAGCCAGGGGGTAAGACAGGGTTTCAAGCTGGTTACTTTGGCCGGTCAGGATGCCATACTAGCTCACATCGATATTCACAGCCCCTACAGGGTAAGTAAGTATGGGGTAGATATTGATAGTCTGGACCGGGTAGGGGTCTCTGCTCTTCTCAAGGCATCAGAGCATAATGATTTAGTAATTATTGATGAAATCGGCAAGATGGAGCTATTTTCAGCCAGCTTCAGGGAAGCAGTTTTACACATAATTGATAGTGGGGAGAGAGTTCTGGGAACCATTATGCTCAACTCCAACCCATGGTCAGATGCTATCAAGCGCCACCCTAAAGTAAACTTAATAAACGTAACCAGAGACAACCACCACCAAGTATTGGGTGAATTACTACAGTGGCTGAAATCTCTGATGTGGACAAGGAATGAGGCAAAAAATAATCCTTAGACCTCTGGTTAAAATTAAAAGCCATATACTGGAAATAATGAAACAAGAGGTTGAACATACCTTTAATCGCCCGGTAGAAATTCAGCCTCTTGCGCTGAGTCTTAAATATGCCTATGAGCCAAAGAGAAAGCAATATCTGGCACCACAGCTACTGGCTACCCTGCGTAATGTCAGAATGGAGCCGGTTGATAGGCACCTGGGTATAGTTGATGTGGATTTATATGCACCAGGGTTAAACTTTATCTTCGGTGAGGCTGATATTAAATCTGGGGTGGCTATTATTTCCTTATATCGCCTGCGGCAGGAGTGCTATGGCTTGCCGCAAGACGAAGGGTTATTCCGAGACAGAGTTATTAAAGAAGTAGTTCATGAGTTAGGACATACCTACCACTTGAGCCATTGTGGGGATATAAAGTGTGTCATGCATTTTTCTAATAGCTTAGCCGATACTGATATGAAAAGCGATAGTTTTTGCTCAAGATGCCACCAAAAATTGAAGGAGATAAGGACTGATGCCACAGCTACCAGAAATGGTTCAAGCGTTGCTAGACCCGAAAGCCTATCCTGAGGCTCCTCAAAGAATAGAGTTAGTGCAGACCCAGATGTCATTTGTTTTCCTGACCGATGACTATGTATATAAGGTTAAGAAGCCGGTAAATCTGGGCTACCTTGATTATACTACACTGGGAAAGCGCCAGTTCTATTGCCAGAGGGAGGTTGAGCTCAACCGGCGGCTGTGCCCTGATGTATATCTAGGGGTTGTGCCTATAATCCAGCAGAAGGGTAATATTTATGTAGATGGTCAGGGTGAGCTTTTAGAGTATGCGGTAAAAATGCGCCGTCTTCCTGCGGGAGCTATGATGGATGTGTTACTATCTAGCAACCAGGTGTCGCCAGAAATGGTATCTAACGTGGCGCAAAAACTGGTGGAGTTCCACCAAAAGGCAGAAACCAATGCCAATATCAGCACCTTTGGCAACCTTGATACTATCACAAAAAATAGTGATGAGAACTTCAATCAAACCGAAAAATACATTGGCAACACTGTTTCCCCAGAGCAGTATCAACATATCAAGGATTACACTGATGGCTTTGTTGACAAAAATGCCTCTTTA
>CAZMJZ010000017.1:0-346 GCA_964566845.1 uncultured Dehalococcoidales bacterium
TCATGTTCTTAATATAGTCAGCATGCCCCGGACAATCAATATGAGCATAATGCCGTTTTTCAGTCTCATATTCAACATGGGCAATAGCGATGGTTAATCCTCGTGCCTTCTCCTCCGGGGCATTATCAATACTATCAAACGAACGATATTCGGTAGTACCTGCTGCTGATAACACCTTGGTTATGGCTGAGGTTAAAACCGTTTTGCCATGGTCAACATGACCAATAGTGCCCACATTGCAATGTGGTTTAGTCCGCTCAAATTTCTTTTTAGCCATTCTTAACCCCCTTTATTTAAGCCCACAACCAGACTCGAACTGGTGACCCCGTTCTTACCAAGAACGTGC
>CAZMJZ010000017.1:472-10912 GCA_964566845.1 uncultured Dehalococcoidales bacterium
CCCACTAACCTACCGATTACAAGTCGGTTGCGCTACCATTGCGCTACTCGGGCATTACTCGCCGCTTATTAACCTGAACATTATAAAAATTAATGATATTAAAAGTCAAGATTGGCTGATGTAGGTCAAATTGTATAATAATCCAAAACTTTTACCTAGCTTAGGTCTTTCAATTCAGATGTACAGTCTCTAGCGGTACAAGCATACCACCAAATAGCAATTCAAATATAAATCGGCTTTGCGACCGTGCTTGTCATTGATTGGCTTCACTAGCAATTATGGTGAAACACTGTCCAGTCCCGCCCAAAATCTCAACTTTTTCAGTTAAGCACTGATTTATGAACCCTCTATAAAATTTGACAACCACCTGATAAGGTGATATACTTCTATTATGGAAATATTGTCAGGTGGAATTTAATGGAAGAGGATATCGAACAGAAACTGTATGATGCGGAAATAACCTCGGTGGTACATGGTTTCATGCAAGTATGGAACAAATTTGAATCAACCTTATCCACGGAACTTGCTAGAATCCAAGAAAGCCTCAATGGGCTACAACCGGGAAAAGAATCTCCACACAACGCCAACTACGAACTATTTTACCGTGTAAGTAGTAACCTTTATCTTAAGGACAGTGTTACGATGGGAGAACTAAGCAGGTCCTTATCAGTACCTCTCAGTACAGCAACACGAATGGTTGATTGGTTAGTGGGCAATGGATATTTGAAAAGGTTGCCAGACCTAGAAGATAGGAGAGTTATTCGGGTGGCTCTAACCAATATTGGACAAGAACTTCACAAAACTATTGATGGATACATACGGTATCGGATTCGGCAAATATTTTCCTGTCTTACACATGAGGAACAGTCTACGTTGCTCACTCTCATCGATAAGGTAGTATCATCCTTAAAAGAGACGGTAAGGTAAAAAAATTTAAACTATTATTTCCATTATGGAATAGTTACATTATGAGATATTACCTGAATAAAATGAAATAGGGAAATATGGGGAATTTAAAGCTAGCTTTGTTCTTAGCCTACAAATCGATTATTAAGGGAAACCGGTGGGCACTATTTTTGATTATCTTGGTTATGTCCCTAAGTTTTGCCAATTTGATTCTTACCCCTTCGATTCTGTCAGGAGTAACAAATACTTTAGATGAGCAGCAGGTCAATACCCTTTTTGCCAATATAGTCATTAACCCGGAGGAAGATGGGTATTATCTAGACCATGTTGAACAAATAGAGAAAAAGATAGCGCAGTTTGCGGGGATAGTTGGAGTCTCGGCTCACTTGAACAGCAGCGCCGTTATTGATTACCAGTGGCGTGAAAGGAGCTCGCCATCAGACAAGGGTAAGAGTGGTAACTGGTCAGTAATCGGTATTGACCCTAGCCAGGAAGTTAATGTTACCACGATTCATGAACACATTATTGAAGGTGAGTATTTGGATGCAGATGATCGGGATATGATTGTACTCGGAATAGAGATTACCGGAGGTGATAGAGCACAAACACCATCATTTCTTACTCTAGAGGGAGTACGGGTTGGTGATAAGGTGCGGCTGAATTATGCTAATGGCGTTCAGAGGGAATATCAGGTAAAGGGCATTTTCCAGGCGAGGGAAATGACACAGGCAGACCGGTTAGCATTTGTAACCAGAAAAGAAATGGCTTCGGTTTTAGGCCGGCAAATCTTCAACGATCGTGCTAGCCAGATTCTGGTTAGTATCGAGAAAGAGGGTGATGAGAGCCGGTTGATTGAAGAACTGAAGACAATTGGTATCAATGGTGAAATCAGAAGCTGGCGCGAATACGGTGGCGCCGTGGGCGGTATAGTCTCCAGTTTTGATGTAATTGCTTCCCTCATTAGTGGTATTGGACTAGTAGTAGCTGCCATCGTCATGTTTATCGTGATTTACATTAACGTGATAAACAAGAAACGGCAGATTGGTATATTGCGAGCCATCGGTATAAAAAGAGACGTCATTATTTATTCTTATCTTGCCCAATCTTTATTCTATGCATTATTAGGTGTGGTTCTAGGCGGGATTATATACGGCTACGTAATTCAGCCCTATTTTAACCTTCATCCACTTGACCTACCAATAGGACTGGTAAGTTTAGCCATCAAGCGAGAGACGATACAGAATGCCATTTTCGGAATAATTCTGGCTGCAGCTTTTGCTGGATTTATTCCAGTGCTCAGTATTATTAGGCAAAGTATTATAAAAGCCATCTGGGGGAACTAATCCATATGATTGAAGTGAAAAATTTGCAGAAGGTTTACGGTCATGGCCGGGCGACAACCACTGCTCTCAAAGGTATTGATATGGAAGTAAAACCGGGCGAATTTATAGCTATTATGGGCAGGAGCGGCTCCGGTAAATCTACCCTGCTTCATATCCTGGGGTTATTGGATATGCCGACGGGTGGAGAGCTTAAGATTGATGGCAAGGAGGTATTGAAATTATCTGAGGGAGAAAGAGCCAGGTTTAGGTTGGAAAAGCTAGGCTATATCTTTCAAGAATATTCCTTGCTTGAAGAGATGACGATTTTAGAGAATGTTTACCTACCGGCTCTTTGTCTAGAACGAGAGAATAGCTATAGGAAACGAGCCGTGGAAATGCTGGAAACTGTAGGCTTGGGAGAACGATTGAAGCACTATCCGAATGAGGTATCTGGTGGCGAACAGCAAAGGGCAGCTATCGCCCGGGCTTTAATAAGCCGACCGAAAATTTTGTTTGCTGATGAACCAACAGCTAGTCTGGATGTGACTTCAGCCAATATCGTCTTGGAGCTATTTAGAAAGCTAAATAAGGAATTGAGGCAAACAATCGTTATGGTGACGCATGAACCTGAAGATGAAAAATATGTGGATAGAGTTATCTGGCTAAAAGACGGGCTTGTGGAAAAAGAGAGCGGATTATATGAGTATAAGGCGAAGCAGGCAATAGAGATATAAAGTTCTCAAATTAAGGTGAGATTGCAGAATTTCTAACGAACTTGTATTTAGCACACGATGAGTAAACCTTTGATAAACTTTTGTGAACAGTTGGTAGCGCATACCGGATTTGCTACTAGGTGTCCCAAATGGTGTTTTTACGTTCAAATTAGAACTTTTGTGTCAATGGCTAATAAGCAGTTTCATACGTAAAATACCGTTTAGTTACATACCGTTATAAAGTGTTGGTTAGCTATTTGTTAGCTATTTTTTAGCTTCATTTTGAACGTAAGCCAGTGATGTCTAGGAGTATGATATTACTCGGTACTTAATACTTGTTATTCTAGTCCCCCTCATTGGCTTAGGCAGTACATAAAGATGATAAATGCCATCCTTGATGACCCCCACCCCTTGTTCGGGCTCACTGATAGGAGAAAAGGAGCAGTCAGCCCTCACCCACCTGCTCAGCCTTCGGCTCAGCCCTTAACCACCTGCTCACCCTTCGGGTCAGCCCACCCTCTACGAAGAGCCGATACCACCCCAGCGCACTAACAAGCCTTATGTCCTTTGGCAGGCGAGAGGACGCCACAGACATAAAGTGTTAGTGCGCTCCGTGCCGTAGCTCGGCCCTAATAACCCCTCAATAGCAAAAATTTGTTATTGACTAATCTCTAAGCAAGGTATAGGATATGGCTAAAGGAACTTAGTTATGTAATCAAATATCCAGGTGATTACGATGCCACAGATAGTCATAGAGAACCCCATTCTAAATTCCCCATACAAAGAACCTTCCAAACATTTCCGCTTCTCCGATGATGGTATCACGGACGAAATAGTTGAATCCAGGCGTATAAGTACCTATTTTGTGCCTATTGCTAAACCCAGGAAGAAAGCCGGTGGAAAACAACTTGCCCTTGATACCGGGTGGACTCAGGATAGAGTAGAAGAAAATAAGGATATCAATCGCATCAGAGAAAGAGTCTCCGTATGGCGCAAAGGGAATTATGCCGGCATCACCAATACCACACGCCAATTGCTTGAATACTGGACTAACCCAGAAAGGGAACGGAAGCTTTTCTTTTGCCAGATAGAGGCAATGGAGACCGCTATCTACCTGACTGAAGTTGCTAATAAGTACGGCGATAACTGGATAGAAAACAGCATCCGGGACTTTAATGAGGCTAATAACCCCAGTCTATATCGTGTCGCTTTAAAAATGGCAACCGGTAGCGGCAAGACCGTTGTTATGGCAATGCTCATTTCCTGGCAAGTCCTGAATAAAAGCACTAATCCCCAGGACGCCAGATTTACTGATACTTTCCTTATTATCACACCCGGCATTACTATTCGTGACCGCTTAAGAGTCCTCTATCCGAATGACCCGCAGAACTACTACCAGCAGAGAGACATCGTCTCGTTATCGCAAATGGCAGATTTAGGCAAAGCTAAAATTATAATCACCAACTTTCACACTTTCAAGCCGCGAGAGCTGGTTAAATCCGGTAAACTTACCAAGAATATATTAGCTAACGGTCAATCAAGTTCACTTACCGAAACCCCGGACCAGATGGTAAGAAGAGTATGTCGTGAGCTGGGCAGTAAGAAGAATACCGTTGTGATTAACGATGAAGCACACCATTGCTATCGCCATAAGCCAGACGCCGAAGAAATAAAGCTAACCGGTGATGACCGCCGAGAGTCAGAGAAGCGTGAGGAAGAAGCCCGTGTCTGGATTTCTGGACTGGAAGCAGTTAAGAAGAAAATTGGTATAAAGGTTATTTATGACCTGTCAGCCACGCCGTTCTTTTTACGTGGCTCAGGATATCCGGAGGGCACTCTGTTCCCCTGGGTAGTATCAGATTTCTCCCTTATTGATGCCATAGAATGCGGTATTGTGAAAGTACCCCGTGTCCCGATTGCAGACGATTCAATGCAGGGTGACATGCCTACATACCGTGACATCTGGTTACGCATTCGTGAAGACCTGCCTAAAAAAGGTAGGGGCACCAAGGATGAAAGCGGCGGTGACCCCAAACTGCCGAAAGAGCTTGAAGGTGCGTTGATTAGTTTATACGGTAACTATGACAAGTATTATCGCCAGTGGGAAAAGAATGCAGAAGCGCAAGAATTAGGTGCTACGCCGCCAGTATTTATCGTTGTGTGCAATAATACCAATGTCTCCAAACTGGTCTACGACTGGATTTCAGGTTACTATAAGAATTTACCAGATGGAAAGAACGTGATAGTACCAGGAAATTTAAGCATCTTCAGTAACAGCGATTCTTACGGGCAATGGCTGTCCATTCCCAATACCATCCTTATTGACAGTGAGCAATTAGAATCAGGCGAAGCCATGAGCAAGGAATTCAAGAAAATGGCTGAGCTTGCCATTGAAGAATTCAAGAGTGAGTATAGAAAGAGATTTCCAGGTCGTGATACTGCGAAATTAACGGATGAAGACCTTTTGCGTGAAGTAATGAACACCGTGGGTAAAGTCGGCAAACTGGGTGAAAACGTCAGGTGCGTAGTATCCGTCTCAATGCTAACAGAGGGGTGGGATGCTAACACTGTCACACACATTATGGGCGTCCGTGCTTTTAGCACTCAGTTGCTGTGCGAGCAGGTGGTAGGACGTGCTTTGCGCCGTAGGAGCTATGAACCCGGCGATGATGGCATGTTTGATGCCGAATACGCTGAAGTCTATGGAGTGCCCTTCTCGTTCATTCCCTGCTCCGGTTCCAGCAATGACCCTAAGTCACCACGCCCTATTACCCGTGTTAGAGCGCTGGATGACAGAATTGCTTGTGAAATTACTTTTCCCCGTGTTATAGGTTATAAATATGACTTACCACCAGAAAGGCTTGAAGCTGTCTTCACTGAAGATTCAACTATGGTGCTTTCCACGGAATCGACACCGGATAGAACCATAAATGCGCCTATCGTCGGAGAGAGCACTATTCACCGGTTGAGATATGAATTGGGTAACCGGCGTGAGCAGGAAGTTATATTTAATCTGGCTAGAACCGTGCTGGATAAGTATTTTAACGATGCGGATGGTAATAATAAACCCTGGTTATTCCCGCAACTGGTCAATATAGCACGGCAATGGATAAAACAATGCGTGACAATTAAAGACAATGCCTTTATTCAGATGCTATTGATTACCGAAAATTCTCATTACGCCGCCGAGCGTATTTATACCTCCATAGCTGGCGCCAAGCAAGGGCAGGTTAGATTAAAGCCAATCCTACGTCCCTATGATGCTACCGGTTCTACCAGATATGTTGACTTTGATACCACGCGGGCTGTCTATCCTGCAGACCCTAATAAATGCCACATCTCACACGTGGTGGCTGATACCGAATCATGGGAACAGAAGATGGCGCAGGCGCTGGAGGAGATGGACGAGGTTGTCTGCTACGTCAAGAACCAGGGGCTGGAATTTACCATACCCTATGTCATTGATGGCAATGAGAAGAAATACTACCCGGATTTTATAATCCGGCTGAAAACACACGATGGTGACCAGTTAAACTTGATTCTGGAAGTTACAGGGGAAAAGAAAAGGGAGAAAGCGGCGAAAGTTGCGGCTGCTCGAAACCTTTGGGTGCCGGCGGTAAATAACCACGGCGCCTTTGGACAGTGGGCTTTTATTGAAATCAGCGACCCCTGGGATGCTAAAAATACCATCCGCAATTACTTTAATAAAGGGGGTCTGCTATGCTAACAAGGTTAAGAATAAGGAGATTCAAAAGACTTTTTGATGTAGATATTGAGTTGGGTGATTCGGTCGTTTTTATTGGACCTAACAATTCCGGTAAAACCGCCGCTCTCCAGGCATTAGCATTATGGTCTATAGGATTGCAGAGATGGCTTGAAAAAAGACAGGGTAAAACACAACCAGAAAAACGACCTGGTGTAACAATAAACCGCAAAGACCTTATCTCAATCCCGGTACCTAGCGCTAATCTTTTGTGGTACGACCTGCATGTGCGAAATATTGAACGGAATAAAGACAATAGACAAGAAACCCAGAATATCCGTATTGACATTATTGTGGACGGTATAACCGAAGGTAAACCATGGTCCTGCGGATTGGAATTTGATTATGCAAATGTGGAGTCTTTCTACTGCCGTCCTCTACGTTTGACTGACCCTTCTGATAGGATGCCGATACCCGATGGTGCAAAAAACGTAAAAGTTGCTTTCTTGCCACCCATGTCCGGATTAGTTGCAGATGAACCTAAGTTAGAAGTAGGTCGAATCAATGTGCTAATAGGCGAGGGACAAACAGCACAAGTTCTGAGAAATTTATGCTATCAAATCTATGAAAACAATCCGAAAGGTTGGCAAGAACTTGTAAAACACCTCAAGGATTATTTTGGGGTTACTACTCATCCTCCGAGTTATATCAGAGAGCGTGGCGAGATTACTATGACTTATGAAGAGCGCGGACCAGACTTCGATATATCATCTTCCGGACGGGGCTTCCAGCAAACGTTATTGCTCCTGGCGCACCTATATGAGAACCCACTCTCAATTCTGTTGCTTGACGAACCAGACGCACATCTTGAAATTCTCCGTCAGCGACAGACATATCAACTTATAACACAGGTAGCCGAAAAACAAGGGTCACAAATAATCGCTGCAAGTCATTCTGAGGTGATTCTAAACGAAGCCGCTGACCGCGATGTTGTCATTGCCTTTGTTGGTCAACCACATCGCATTGATGACCGCGGGAGCCAGGTTCTAAAGTCATTAAAATCAATAGGTTTTAATGACTTCTATCTAGCTGAGACCACTGGTTGGGTGCTCTACCTTGAGGGTGCTACTGACTTAGCTATATTAAGAGCATTTGCTAGAATTCTACAACACCCCGCCGCTGAGCTTCTTGAAAGACCATTTGTCTATTACGTTGGTAATGTTCCAAATAAGGTTAGCGAACATTATTTTGGATTACGAGAAGCAAAAAAGGACTTGGTGGGTATTGCTATCTTTGACCGCCTCGAACTGTCCATCCCTGACAATATCGGGCCACAGGCTATACAATGGCGCCGTCGTGAAATTGAAAATTATTTGTGTTCAAAAGATGTTTTATTAGCTTATGCCCGTCATGACCAGCCGAACGACCTATTTGGATTAGCCGAAGCACAAAAACGACAAGATATCATTGAGAAAGCCATAGACGAGATTTCCAAAGCTTTAAAAACGCTAGGCAAACCTGACCCATGGTCACATGATATCAAGGCTACTGACGACTTCTTAGACCCACTTTTCGACAAATATTTCAAAGAACTGGGATTACCGAATTTGATGAGAAAGTCAGACTATCACATCCTTGCCTCTCTTGTACCAAAAGATAGAATTGATAGCGAGGTAGAAGAAAAGTTGGGTGCCATAGTAGAAATAGCCGGTAAAGCAAAGCCAAGAAAGGACTGAAGGATGGCAAGTGGTAACAAATCAAAACCGGTAACACCGATTGAAACTACGGTACATAAAGACCGCCGTACCAATATCCCCACTGAAGAACTGCGTGATTTTGCTGCCGATGACGAGAATAAACCCAAAACCATGCTTTATCCCCGTGACCCCTCCCTTGACCCTCAGCTTGTCTGGAAAGGCAAAGACGAGCAGGACTCACAAGACCTGGCTGTACCCGCCGTGCCCATCTACATTCAGGAGAAAATCCACCCTAAGTATCTTGTTGAGGAACTTCGTGCTCAGGCTAAAGGGGACAAACCGTCCCAGCTTGAGCTTTTCGCTGATTTTAACGGTCTCCAGTTTGAGGAACTGGTTGAATTCTACCAGCATGACCAGAACTGGTCTAACCGCATGATTCTGGGCGATTCCCGTCTGGTGATGACTTCCCTTGCCGAAAAGGAGGGGCTTAAGGGTAAAGTGCAGATGATTTACATTGACCCGCCGTATGGTATCAAGTTTGGTTCCAACTGGCAGGTAAGCACTCGCAAGCCGAATGTGAAAGACGGCAGTGCCGGTGATGCTACTAGACAGCCGGAGCAGATAAAAGCTTTTCGTGATACCTGGAAGCTGGGCATTCACTCTTACCTTGCCTATTTAAGAGATAGGCTGGTAACAGCCAGAGACCTGCTTACCGAAACAGGCAGCATCTTTGTTCAGATTGGTGACGAGAATGTGCACCTAGTGAGAGCGTTGATGGATGAGGTATTTGGAAGTGAGAATTTCGCCAATCAAATTACTTTTAGAAAAACTGGTGGTTTTAGCAGCTCAGGGCTTGATTCCATCTCTGATTATTTAATTTGGTACTGCAAGAACAAATCAGAAGTAAAATATCGTAATCTACTACGTAATAAAGACATCTCGAATAGACCATCAATTTATAATTGGCTTCTATTAGACGATGGTACCTTTAGGAGAATGACTGCCGAAGAAATTGATAATCCTGAGATATTGCCCGATAAAGCTAGTATCGTAGCTATGGATAATCTATCATCAATGGGAGTAGCTAGCGAGCCACAGCCATTTGAGTTTAGCGGGAGAGCGTATTATCCAAGTACCAATTCGCATTGGAAGGTAATCTACCCCGAAGGACTTAATAGATTATCATATTGCAATAGGCTTTTTCCTATAGGAAATTCTCTAATGTTTGTCAGAAAGCTAGACGATTTTCCAGCCGCTAATATGGATAACATTTGGGATGATACTTCTGCTGGAGGATTCTCTGGTAAGAAAATCTACATGGTGCAGACAAATATTAAAGTCATCGACCGTTGTTTACTCATGACCACAGACCCAGGCGATTTAGTATTAGACCCTACCTGTGGCAGCGGCACCACGGCCTATATAGCCGAGCAGCGGGGACGGCGCTGGCTCACCATAGATACCAGCCGGGTGGCGCTTGCGTTAGCACGCAGTCGGCTCATGTCAGCTAGGTTCCCATACTACCTGCTGGCCGATTCGCCGGAAGGCACCAAGAAAGAAGCTGAGATTACCGGTAGGATACCGCCGGAGTATAAAACTGAGGGGGATATCCGCAAAGGTTTTGTCTATAAGCGTGTCCCGCATATCACCCTTAAATCTATCGCCAACAATCCAGATATCACAGAGGGCATGACACGCAAAGAGATTGACGAGGCTATCGCCCGCCATGCGGAAACTGAGACACTTTGTGACCAGCCCTATGAGGATAATAAGAGGATTAGAGTAACTGGGCCCTTCACCGTTGAAAGCCTGTCACCGCATCGTTTTATTTCCCTTGATGAAGAAAGACCGTCAACTGAAAAATCAGCTCATCAGGACGCTGATTCAGACCAGTTTGAGACCATGATACTGGAGCATCTTAAAAAAGCCGGTATCCAGAATACCATCAAGAATGAAAGGATAAAGTTTGATAGACTGGAATTTATCGCTGGTGAGCATTTTCAGGCGGAAGGTGAATACACAGATAAGGAAGGCAAGTCCAGACGTGTGGCTGTCTTTATCGGGCCGCAGTACGGCACAGTAAGTCCTGATATGGTAAA
>CAZMJZ010000017.1:11012-17582 GCA_964566845.1 uncultured Dehalococcoidales bacterium
GATATGGTAAACTCACCGTGCTGATAACCCGTATTAACCCGGACTTATCAATGGGCGATGAATTGCTCAAGAGCACCGGCACCGGTAATCTTTTTATGGTTTTCGGTGAGCCTGATGTAGACATCAAAAAGCATAAAGACGGCAAATACACCATAGAAATCAAAGGTTTAGATATTTACGACCCCACTACCGGGCAGGTACGCAGTAATTCCACCGCTGATATAGCCTGCTGGTTCATAGATACGGACTATAATGAGGAGAGCTTCTTTGTCCGTCATGCCTATTTTACCGATGGTGAAAAATGGTACGAGAGACTACAGAAGATGCTTAAAGCGGAGATTGATGAATCCGCCTGGGATTCCCTCTATGCAACAGTCAGTCGTCCCTTTGACCCACCCACGACCGGCAAGATAGCTATCAAGGTCATTAACCACTACGGTGATGAAGTACTGAAAGTATACGAGGTGAAGGAGTAGAATCAATGACTGAACATGACTTTACCGACCTGTTTGAACGCTATCCTGAAATTATTGCTGATATGCCCGCTACCTTTAAAAGTCACGAGTTCATTCTCAAACTAGCCCAACTATACCAGGTTCTTTATGTTGATGCTTTGCACGCCTATAGTCACTTACCCGATAATCCTAATCCTGCACCTTTCCAAATCGTCCACGGCATCCTCGCCAAGCACCTGACTACTGTACCTCAGCTAGTTACCTATATTGGAGAAGTGAACAGTACAGCCATTTTTACTCAGGAGAACCGTTGTGCTCAATGGCAAAAGGTTAGAGAGGAATAAATATTCAATCACACTATCCACTTATTCATGGTGTTTCCGACCCATACTTTCTAAATGGCAACAACAAATTATATATATCCTGTAACTCAATATTAACTCAGTTAAACCTTTCCCATCATTGCTCTACTCTCCCGCAATATCCACCTGATATATCGGCGCAAAGCTATTGACTCGGCTGAGTAATAACCGTGCTTCCAGTTAGCTTTCCTTGACCTTTCAAGCCCTTCAGGAGTCCGTGGCCCCGTGCTTTTCCCTCCGTGCATTCTGCATCTTCCGTTTGCCATTGCTGGTGCTCTACAGTGTGTCCCCTTTCTGGTTTTGGCTCCACATCTTGGAGCACTATTAGGGTCTCCAGATGGATTATTGTTCTTTAGCCATCCACGCCGTTTTGCTTGGGGTTCACCCACTCTTTCCACTATTACCCTCCCCCCGGTTCACCACTCCCACTATAGCCTGACCGCCCTCGTTAACATATACGTGCTCAACAATCACCTTTTGCTGACCGCCAGTCCTGTATCTTTTTAGCGATTCTATCTGCGCAGTGAAGGTTCTCAGCATCTTGGTTGCGTGATTTACATTAGCTTCCGTTCCCTCGAAGGTCTGGCCAGTAATCATGGCTCGTTTCATTGTCTCCATTACTAGATTGTGGACGGCTATCATCTGTACAGCCAGCATACCTTCAATTTCATCTTGGGGCTGTATTCCATTCAATAAGGCCATTGCATTGTTGGCAAACTCTGCCATTTTGCTATAGTCATAACCCTCAGAAGATACGAAACCTCTGAATGTTTGAACTACCTGGTTGAGGAGATAATTGTGTAAATCCTTATCAGGCGTTCCAAAAGCCTCAGTGAATTTGGTTATATAAGATGTCTTATCGGTGGCTTGGTGTTGTAGTACGAAATTGCCTGAGGCATCTTTTTTAGTCTTAAACTTTACTGGCTCCTTCAAATATTTAGTAATCCTTGCCTTCTCTTCGTCGGTGTATTCCTTCTTTACTAGGTCTTTACGCACTTCTGGCTTCTGGGTCTTCGTTGTCTTCCTCATGACTCACCCCCTCAGTTTCAACTTGTCCCTCAACTACATCCTTTAGCTTCAGTCCATTGGCTTTCAGGACACCGAAAATATATCCCTGGCTACAATTAAGCTCCTGGGCTGCTGCCACCACGTTACGGTGTTTCCGTAACGCCTCACAAATAATTTTGAGTGGTATATTGAGAGGTCTGCGACCTAAACCATTAACCACTACCGATTTACCACAATGCGGGCACTGGACTTTCATTGTCTGTTACTCCCTTGTGGTTTTGGGTGACACCGTGAGCATAGCCACTCTGCCTTCCCCCATTGGCTCGATTCCTTCAGATAGTAATCACTATTACCGCAGTTAGGGCAAGGGGCAGTAGGGTAAGGTGGTAGTTCATCATCAACATCGCCAAGCCCCGCAGTTAAAACCTCTTTTTTAGCTTCAATATTTCCAAGTTCGCCAAATTCTTTATATGGCAATGTTGGCGATGTTGCCTTTGTCAAGTACCAAAACCAAGTGTCACCTATCTTCCTTGACTTCGCTTGAAGTTTTGCTTTAGCACGCTCAAGTGTCCTTTTGGCAATCCCCGTATTCTGGGCAGCCTGATATATGTCCTTTGCGGGTACTTCCCCATCTGCCAGTTCATCCTTAAGAAAAGTCATAGCCTCGTCTAACTCCGAAGCCCCAGTGCCTGTGTCAGTTGCTAGAATCTGAGTAGCAGTCAGCGTAGATTCCCCAGTCCAGTAAAATCCACCGTCTCTTAGCTCAAAGCCTATCGCGGGCCCGAAGGGTGCGTGGTTACTTTTAATTTGCACTAAAGCACGGCTCTGAGAGTTTTGAGGGTCGCAACCAGCTAAAAGGACAGAACGGCAAGCGGCGGTGAAATCTATACTTCCTAAACCTCGATAGATAGCCTTAGACATTCCTCCTTTGGTTAAATGCCTTATAGCTAGAATAGCCACGTTAAATTTCTCTGCCAGCTTCGCTAACTGAGCCATTACCGCCCGTGTCTCATTAGCTCTGTGAATGTCGACGCTGGCCCCCAGGTAAGCCACCAATGGGTCAATAATAATGAGTGCCGGTCTCACCCTCTCAAGGTAGTTATTAAGTATCGTAAACCCGGTTTCATCTAGCGTGAGAGCACCTTCAATTGCAAAAATACGGGATACATTAGCACCCATAGCGTCAAGCCTCGGTCTGATAGTATCCCCTAGCCCGTCCTCGGCAGAAGCCACTATCACGTTAGAAGGTTCTACCGACTCTTGACATGGTAATCCCTTGCCCAGCGTAACTGCTGTAGCTATTGCTAGACTGACCCACGATTTACCAATACCAGGGTCGCCTTCCGCTAGGGTTAGTTTGCCTTTGGGAATATAAGGCTGCCATAGCCAGTCCACATCTTCAGCTTTCACGTCAGCCATACGCCTCAACTTAACGCCGTTATCGCCTGGTTCATAGTCCGGGCAAGCGTCCGCTAACTGCTTTAATTCATCTACTGTATGCCCTTCGTCTAGCCAATCGCTTACGTCCTTACATTCACCTGTTAGCTCCAGCATGCGGATTCGCTTGGCTATGCCATAGCATGACTTTGCCACATGATTAGCATGCTCACGCCCTGGTTTGTCATTGTCTGGTATGATAATCAAGTCAGCACCACGCAAAGCCTCACTGTAGTTATTTCGCCACTTGCCAGCACCCATAGGGTTAGTGGTAGCTACCAGTCCCAAGCTCCGTGCTCTATCAACGTCCTTTTCGCCTTCCACAGAAAAGACAGACTTGTTGCTATCTATGGCTTGCCTTAGCTCGTCTTGGTGATATAGTGTCGGCACTATTCCCTTCAGGTTGTTAATATAGCCACCTTTACCATCAGGCTGGCGCTGATAGAATCCCTTTGGTCTAGTCCTTATCACTTCAAACGGCTTGCCGTTGGCGTCAATATAGTGGTAAGCGTCCTCAATTTCCCTATACTCTGGCTTTGCTTCGTGGCTATCTAAAAATAGGTCTTTAGGCTCTAATTCTAGTGGCTTGAGTATATCCGTCATCTCACACCCGGCAAAGCACTTGACTAGAATCTTGCCGTTAGCCTCTTTTATGCTAAGGCTTTGCTCACGGTCATTATGTCCTGGGCATAGTGCCATATAGCTGCCATCACCCATTTTCTTTACGCCCTTTAGCAAGGATAGGAAATCTTCCAGACTCCGAATATTTTTGCTCATTTTAGCCCGCCTTATCAGTTGTTTTGCCCAAAAGCAAATCCTCTAAAGCCCGCCTGGACACAACCAACCGCTTCTCACCGAGCCGAATCACCTTGACTGGTAATTCATCCCGTTTTGCCAGCTCATAAGCAAGCCCCCGGCTTATTCCCAGCGCCATAGCAGCTTCAGGTATTGTCATTACCAAACTTTCAGTATTCATGCTTCCTAACCCTCCGGGAACAATTCTGATATTCGCACCTTGAGAACACGGGCTAAACGTCTTCTTGCCTTTGGCCACGCTTGCCACAGCCCATTTTCTATCTTTGATAGATTTGACTCGGCAATGCCTGACCTGCGACCGAGTTCACTTTGGCTTAATCCCGCCTTCTCTCGAAACTCCCTTAATCGATTATTAAACATCTATGCATACCCCCTATTGACAACTTATATCTTTATAACTTATAATAAGGACAACAGAACATATTAGCAAGGACAAATATTCGTGAGTGAGAGACAAATCAAAAAAAACTGTAATGATAAGGACAAAAAGGTGAGAGGCCCCAATATACCCGATGCGTGGAAAACATATATAATCCATCAGGCAATAAAAGAGAGCTACAAACCCAGAATGTTGCTTTCCGATGAGATATTAGAGCAGATGATGCAAAGTAGGGACGTAAGGGATAAACTGCCTGAAAGGGAAAGCATAGCAAAAATTATTTCAAGGACACGTAAGCACCCGAAAAGTCCTCTTGACGAACCCTGGCATGTGGTGACCCTTGCCGATTACGATATGCCCGCTGAAGCGCTGCCAGCATTACTCCTGATATGGGGTAAAAGCCAGGAAGAGCCAGATGAACCCTTAACCATTCGAGAGGCCATGTGGGTTGCCCGACTATACCGTCTCATAAACAATATAGAGTTTCTCTACGTATATGCCAAGCACTACGCTTTAGAAGAAGAGGTCGCCGAAATCGAAGGCGCTCTTCCGCCTTCTGCCGCCAACGTCTTCTTTGACGCTCTGGGGGTAGGAGGGCTAGGGCCCGCTATGGAACACCTGCTTTCTCACTGGATGGGGGGATTACCTGATTTGGAAATGATGGCTAAGTCTATTTATTGGCGACCACCAAAAGGAGCTGAGGCGGCAGTTAAGCGGGCAATTATAGAGCATCGGGAAATGATGGCAATAGTTGTTAAAGCCGCTGGGTTGCCTAAAACATTTCTAACTGGATTATAATTTAGGGCATCGGGAAAGGAGGTAAACCATGAGAGGTCACATAGTCAAGAGGTACAAGAATAGCTATACCATCGTACTCAACATGGGGAAAGACCCGCAGACGAGCAAGCGAAAGCAGCAGTGGGTAACTATTAAGGGCACTAAAAAAGACGCCGAGAAGCGCCTCTCCGAACTATTACACCAGCTTGATACTGGCAATTTTATGAAGCCAAGTAAGACTACCTTGCAAGAGTATCTTGAGAAGTGGTTGTTAGATTACGCCACGTCCAATCTCTCTCCACGAGGCTTTGAACGCTATGCTGGTATTATTAGAAAGCATCTTATACCTGATATGGGTAATATAATACTAACTCAGTTAAGACCAGAGCACCTTCAAAAGCATTACACTGCCAGGCTAAATCAAGGTCTTAGTGCCCGGACGGTAAGGTATCACCATGCTGTGATTCACAGAGCGTTGCAGACTGCAGTCAAGTGGGGACTGATAAGCCGTAACGTAGCCGATGATGTGGATGTGCCCCGCATACACCGTACTGAAATGCAGACATGGGACGAAGATGACGTTACCCGCTTCCTTGCGGTTGCTAAAGATAGTCCCTATTATGTGCTATTCTATACTGCTCTTTTTACCGGTATGCGTCGGTCTGAATTATTAGCCTTGCGCTGGCAAGATATAGACTTCATATTCAGCCAAATTTACGTTACACGCTCACTTCACCACCTGAAGGACGGTAGCTATATATTCACCGAGCCCAAATCAGCCAGAAGCAGGCGCACCATAGCCCTTTCACCTTCAGCCATTCTTACACTAAAAGGTCATAAAGAAAAGCAATCACTAGAGCGTGATATGCTTGGTATACCGCTAAAAAATGATGGCCTGGTATTCAGTAACATTGAAGGTAATCCCTTGCGTCCCAACACCGTTACTAGAGCATGGACTATGCTTTCAGCCCGTGCTGGTGTCAAGGTTATACGCCTTCACGATGCACGGCATACCCACGCATCACTAATGCTAAAGCAAGGTATACACCCAAAGATAGTTCAAGAAAGGTTAGGTCATGCCAGTATCCAGATGACACTTGATACTTATAGCCACGTAGCGCCGGGACTACAAGAGACAGCAGCCACTCGCTTTGATGACATGCTTAATCACAAAGCTAAAAAAGAGGCAATTGAAAGTATTGGTTAGCTATCCGTTAGCTATTTGAAATTATGTCAACCTTTGAGAGGCAAAATTAGCTTTGAAAAATAGCCTAAAAAGCAATTTGGTAGCGCATACCGGATTCGAACCGGTGATCTCCTCCTTGAGAGGGAGGTG
>CAZMJZ010000018.1:0-9429 GCA_964566845.1 uncultured Dehalococcoidales bacterium
GGGGAAACGAGTGCAAGCAGATAAGGAGAAGGTGAGGATGAGGCAGTGGCTAAGTGAGCACCCCTTCGGCACAATAAAGCGGTCATTCAACCAGGGTTATATGCTACTCAAAGAGCTGGAGAAGGTAAGTGCAGAGGCCAGTCTCTCTGTTCTTGCCTATAATATCAAGAGGGTAATAAATATAGTGGGGTTAAAGGAATTGATTGAGGTGTTGAGCTAAATTGTAACCATTATCACCCAATAATAGAGGACAGGAGAAGCGACAGGGTAAAATCTCCTATTGAGAGAACAACCCACTTGCTTTGAGTATAGGGAGCGTGCTTAAGACGCTCGAGGTATTACTTTTCGTATAGTCTGACGTGCTACGCTTCCAGTCCTAACAGGACTTTTTCAGCCTGTGGTTGCACATCACGCCCTAATGTTCAAGCAATTAAATCATTAAGGTACATATCAGATCAGAATAGACTACAAACTCCTGGACGTGCCAGTTAGTGGTATAATTTAAGCATCAGTATGGAGGATGAGTTTATGGGGGAAAAAAGAAATATAGCCGCCTTCTTTGATTTTGATGGTACATTGTTTACAGGTCACTTATGGCAGGGAGTAGTAAAGCACCATATCAAGTATAAAGTAAAACTCGTTTCAGTTCTTATTTATCTCGCCACTAACTTTCCCTTGGCGCTTGCTGGTGAGCTTGCCAGCAAGCTTAATATTATGAGTGAGGAGTGGTATAAGATTAAATGGGGAGAGGATTTAGCTACCTTGTTAAAGGGATATAAGAAAGAAGAGGGCGTGAGGATCTTTAAGTGGATAACTCATAACTATTTCATGAAACTTCTGAGACCCGATGTTATGGCATTACTACAGCGGCACAGAAATGAGGACCACATAACTGTGCTTCTGTCTGGTAGTTTTAGTGATTTTCTGGAAATAATTGGGCACGAGCTAGACATAGATTACATAGTGGGTACGAAACTTGAGGTCATAAACGATGTTTATTCGGGCAGGATTATCAAACCATTGTGTTTTGGAATAAACAAAGCCAAGCTACTTGAAGAATTTATTAGTCAGGCACGGCTAAACATAGACTTTGGTCTCAGTTATGCATATGCTGATAGTATACTCGATGCTCCGATACTTCAATTAGTAGGTAATCCTGTAGCCATCTACCCTCATGGAGAACTACTTGCTCTAGCCGAGCGCCGAGGTTGGCAGATATTATCTGGTTCATACTCTCCTGAATTAAGTCAACCAAAATAGAGATGATATGAATTAGTAATAAACTCCAAGTCGTGCGGAATGTAGTTGCGACATTGGAGAGGGAGGTTGAATTAGCTAAAGACTTAGGCGATATTTCGTCACTTTGTATAACGAGGCGTAAAATATCCTCGTGGAGACTAGGTATATATCTTCCATTTCCGCAGATAATTGAGACTACAAGTGCTTAGAGGTAATCAGTGGCTCGTTGACATGTATATCAGTAGTTGCTTATAGTTTCAAGGGATTAGTAGCTTTACATAAAGGTTCACCTTTCCCCTCCAGTTTTTTGGTTCGTAAAAGCACAAGTGGTACAGCTCAGGTCTTCTTGAAAATACTAAGAGTCGTAATCCGTATTTGTCAGCTTTCTGGATTTTATTATCTTACTCATTAGTCGACTTGTGATACTCTCTCGCGGTATGCCTTCATTATGTCGTGGCGGCGCAATATCCCGAGCAAGCGAGTTCTATCATGCCGTTCCACAACGGGGATACGTCCGTAATCTTTGTTGGTCGCTCGTAACACCTCATATAAAGTCTGGTCGGGATAAGTCACGAAAAGTTCCTTAGTGGCAATATTGCCTACCTTAAGGTTAGTCTTCCCACTTCGCACAGCACTCGCCAGGTCGGCTACTGTAACACACCCAAATAGACGCCCCTCCTCGTCTAGAACCGGGAAGCCATGATGACCTGTATCACGTAATCGTTCTCTTAATTCCTCCAGAGATATAGTGGAAGAGACTGTAGGGAAATCGGGGGTCATTACCTCTCTAACCTTGATTGCTTTCATAATATCCTCCCCGACTTCTTCCCGATAAATGTCCAATATCTGCTCTTTTGGAAAATCAATCTGCTCGATAAAATATTCATTGAAATCGAGACGGGAGGAAAGCTCAACATGTTCAATAAAATGGCCAAGCTCACCAGCCATCTGCCAGTAACGCTTGGATAAAAGAACCATGGAAGCCCCGGTACTGGCAGCATTACCTAAGGAGGATATAATCCGCCGATTAACATTGGGAATAAGTCCGATGCGCACGGCGCAATTAGGATTAACATAATTTCCAAGCGCTCCTGCGAGATACACACGCTCAATATCCTCGATCCCGATACCCATTTCGTCCATTAGAGTTTTTATGCCGGCTGCTATAGCCCCCTTGGCGAGTTGAAGCTCGCGAACATCTTTTTGGGTAAGATAGATTGGTTTACCATTGTAGCTTTCCTCTGCGGAAGCGATGAGGAAGTTATTGACTGCCAACCCATCGCCAATTACTCTTGACTTCAGATTCTTTGCTGCTTCTACTTGAGGGGGACGAATTAGACCTTCATAATCGATGATGCCCAACTCCAAGAGCACGGCAACCAGTTCCACTAATCCGCTTCCGCAAATACCCTTGGGCTTTATATTACCAATTACCTGATAATGAAGGTCGCCTTCTTCAAAACTGACGGCTTCGATGGCTCCAGCAGCAGCAATCATCCCGTAGGAGATCCTTGCACCTTCTAAGGCAGGACCGGCAGCGGCAGAGCAGGTCATGATTCTCTTGTGATTGCCAAGAAAGATTTCTCCATTGGTGCCAAGGTCCAATGCCAGTATTAATTCGTCTTCTTGCTCGGCAGCACCGGAAGCCAGTATAACACTCAGCAAGTCCCCGCCAATATATCCAGATTTTACTGGCATCATATAAAAAAGCGCCTCGGGATTCAATCGTAGACCAACATCTGATGCCCTCACAATTAGACCATCGGTTAAAACAGGGGTAAAGGGTGCCTCGGCAATTCCTGATGGATCCAGCTTCAACAAGAGGTGTTGCATAGTGGTATTCCCCGCAGCAACGGTAACAAAGACATCGTCTGGGTGAAGCCCTACTGTTCTTAGAAGACGGTCAGTGATATGATTCAGGTCATCGATGATAATTTGGTACAGATTCTCCAACCCATTAGGATGTTCTTTGACATATTGATGACGAGCGACAACATCCGTGCCATACTTACTCTGATTGTTGAGACAAGAAACAACGGCAACCTCTGTCCCATTCAGCAAATTGAAAAGCTTGCCTACCAGAGTGGTGGTGCCGAGGTCAAAAACCAGTCCATAGAGTGAGTGCATTTCCTCCACTTTCTGCCAGGTCATCAGGCGGTTCTCATGAAGCACTGCCGCTCCACAGAATTGGGCTTCCTTTAACATATGGGGTAAGGCACGAAGACAGTGAAGCGAGGCTTTCAAGTCCATATATTCGGGTCCCAACGAATGTTTAACCCGGTCTAAATCGGAAATCCCTTCATTCTGATGTGTGGAGGATAAGGCAACGACTCGCTGGTCAAGAAGTGGATTAATATGAAATTGAGGGGTATAGCCAGTTTTAAGGATTTGAGAATACTCTATCTCAGACTCAGGTTCCGTGAGGTAGACCACTAAATCCTTATCCACCGTGGTGCGGCAGGCGAGACGAAAACCTTGTTCTATCTCCTCATCATTAAGGAATCCCCTTTCTTCGTTGGATAGGGAAACTATTGAAGAGAGGACCTTAATCTTGCATTTACCACATTTCCCCAGTCCCCCACACTCCCCCAGGTTTACACCTGCCTCTTGCAAAGCTTCCCAAATGGTCTCACCCTGGTGAACCTTCAGCCAGAGGTCATCCGGCAGAACATTCAATGAGAAATATTTCTTTTTTTGTTTTTCGTGTGGAATAAGACCAATAGGGCTTTTTTCCTTAAATTTGTGGTTCTCCGGCTTCTTCATCTTCACTACTCCTAACATAAAAGCTAGATCAACTTGATGAGCTTTTTTTCAAGATGCGAATAATCCACATCTCTTATCTCCAAAGATAAATTTAAAAATTTGGCTATTTCCCCAGCCTGGAATGTAAGGTCGGGGTCTTCGGGTTGTCGCACATAGAGCAATCTCCGGTAATGTTCAAAACAATATTTTCGAATTTCCTGGTCATAGAGTTCCAAGGGATTCATACAATATTCTTCAAAGTTTAGAATAAGTTCTTTTTCTAGAAAATAAGTACCCGCCGTATCGTCAATGAGCTGCTGGAATAGCTCAGCACCGAGAAGCATTTCATAGCAGTAATCCCCTGGCACTTTGATCGCTCCGTGGTATTGGCAGAACTCACTGATGCCGGGGAAACATTCCCCATAAAGGCATATGATTCGCTCATTCCTTTTTTTAGCGGAAGCAATCACTTCTAGCAGGCGACCTTTTAACTCTTGCGGCTTCAAATGTAGGTTGGGTGGTAAATAAGTGAAAAGCAGTTGGGGATATCTCTCTCTCAGACGAATATGTTCAAGGGCTGGTTTGAAAACCGAGCAGGCAATGATGCGCGTCGGTCTTTTATTTGCCCCTCTTATTATAACCTCCTTAAATATATTGGCTACCAGGGAAAGCCTTTTTTATATCATCAATCAGGTCCACATCTAAGAGACCTTCTTCACTCTCTGCAAGGATTTTTCCAACTAGTTCATTGGCACGGCTTAACATGTCTGGATGACCCATTTCCTCCCAGATGTCGAAGTTGCAACGTACCTGCAGGTTAGGATAAAAGAACTCGTCCATCATGTGGTTAATAGTATGCTCTTCAGCAACGAAATTTCCGCCGGGGCCAACTTGCTCGATTACATCGTAGCCTAAGGTATCTTCGTTCACTTGAATTCCCTGCAATACGCGCTGAGTCATTCCGATAATTTCATTGTCAATAACATACTGTTCGTAGGAGATGGAATTGCCCGAATCAATCACACCGGCCGCCAGGTGAATAAAGTCTGCCCCAGTCATTGCCACCGTCAGACTTGAAACAGTTTTCTCGAAGCCAGCCTGGATATCAGGCCTTTTAGCTTCAGTTACCCCGCCCGAGGCATAAATGGGCAGGTTATAGAGCTTTGCCAATTGGACTGCGGCTGCATTCATCATTCCCATCTCCACTGAGCCCATTGTGAATTCCATCTTTCGCAAATCCATGGTCGTCGCAACCGCGCCATAAAGCACCTTGGCTCCTGGAGCAAAAACCTGAGCAATAGCGACTCCGGCTAAGGCTTCAGCATGCATTTGGGAAAGAGTCCCCGCTAAGGTAGCAGGAGCAGTAGCTCCGGCTATGGGCGCCGGTGCACAGGTAGCGGGAATACCATGGGTGACGCAGAAACGGAGAATCTCCAGTGTTTCGGAATCAATAGTAAGAGGACTTATCGGGTTGGTTATTACCGAAACGAAGGGCTTTTCTCGAAGGCGGTCTTCTCCTCCGGCAATTATACTTGCAAGTTTCCACATCTGCTCGGCTCCATGCAGGTCGTCACAGCCCCCCATCACGTGTTTTGTGGTATGGTTGAGAGCGTAATAGAAATCGAGCAGATGATAATTTACCGGTTTTATGTCATGAGCCTGGCAGGCAATGATATAAAAACGAATGTGATCCAATTTATCCACTAGGGCAGCAGTATTAGCCACATCCCTTAGCAGGGTGAGGCGATATCCGCCTGTTGACATATCAAGGATGCGAAATACCCTTCCGCCGTTGCCGAAGTAGACATTGCCTTCTCCCAGGTGAATGTCGTTTTTACCGTCACGGGAATAGAGGGTAAAGTATGAAGGTACTCGACCTAGAACTTCATCAAGCCAGCCTTCTTCAAAGCGGACCCTTTGATTATCAGAATCAACCTTTGCCCCGGCTGCTTTCAGTATGTCTAGAAAGGCGCTGTCAGCAATCCTGACCCCAATGCGTTCTAGTATACGCCGACCCGTCTGGTCGATTTTTTTTAAATTTTCCTTGGTAAGTGGTCTGTAGAATGGCGAGCTGTCTCCCATAGTTGAACTCCTTGTCAGTGCCCTTGGAGAACTCCAGCGATTCCCTGGAGTACTTCGGCAGGTTTAGGCTCTACCTGATGTTCGGAGAGGATTCTTCTTGCCTCAATATTGCAGCGCTTATAAAGGTCTGTGGCTCCAGCCTCTTCCCAGGAATCGTAGCGGGAGCGATCTAAAAGCTTGGGCAGAAACTGCGCTTGCATAAAGTATTTAAAGGTGTGATCATCCGTAAGAAAGATGGAACCAGGCCCCCCGCTTATCACCCTCTCTAGCGCTTCGAGAGCCAGCGTTTCATTATTAACAGGAATTCCCTCAGCGAAGAATCGGCTCATGGCTACCAGTTCGTTGACCATGGTTACCATTTCTAGCGAAGAGGTGCTTCCGTATTCTAGAAAACCTACGTCGTGGATCAGGTTGCAGCGAGAGAGCATTGCACTCAGGATAGAGAACATGGCTTCGGCTCCTGCCTGAGCATCCATGACTTTGGCGTCTGAAGCTCCGGCAAAAGCCCAGATGGGCAGACCATAGATTTCATCACGCATATCAGCAAGTGCCGCTTGAGTGAGACTCCACTCAGGACAACCATAGGAGACAACGGTGGATTTCATGTCCAGAACGCTGACATTGGGTCCAAAGAGGAAGGGCGACCCTTTGCCAGCCAGTTGATGAACTACCAGTCCTGCTAGATTTTCGGCGATTCCTAAAGCCATGGCTCCGGCAAGGGTTACCGGCGCTCCACCTCCAGCATTGGAGCCAGAAGGAAGGCAGAGGGGTATCTTCTTTTTGGCACAGAAAATGAGTTTTTCCATTACATTTTTGGGAAAGTGTAACGGGCTGATAGCCTCGGAATAATTGAGAATAAATGGTTTACTCCGGAGTTTGTCTTCACCTCCTGCTACCAGGCAAGCCATCTTATAGATTTTAGCAATATCCCTACCACTATCGGCAATGAATACAATAGGCTTATTGGTATTTTTGACCATTTCGGCAAAAACATAAACGTAGATATCCTCAACAGGAACGTCTTCAGGGTTAGCCATAGACATAGCAAAAGCGATGTTTTCTAACCCATCCACTAACTTGGCAAAATTGGCAACGTCTTTCAAGATAGCTCGACGGCGTTCACCAGTTTCCAAATCCAAAGTAAAGGTGGCATCCGAACCTGTGCCGTAGAAATGATTTCCGTTTGTGAGAGGCATCGCTTTTTTGCCCTTGTGGTCATAAAGGTCAATCTGACGGGGTGCTGAGCTTAAGGCTTCTTCAACAAGGTGGCCGGGTAGCCTGACCCAATCATCGGAAATTTGGCACCCAGCGTTGGCGAGCATCTCCAGAGCACCAGGGTGCTCCATCTTAAAGCCTATCTCTTCCAAGATTTTCAAAGCGGCAGTATGAATTGCTAACGCCTGTTCTCGGCTCAACACCTTGAGTTGAGGTTGAAACGTTGGGATATCTATCGGTTTCATTATTCCTCCTTTCCTTTTGAGATGAGAATCCCAATGCTTACCTGTGACTTTAAAGTGCTCCAAGCAATTCCTTGGCTTTGCTCACCGCAGAACCGGCGTCGGATGCATAAGAGTCCGCCTTGATTTCCCGGGCATATTTTTCGGTAACCGGTGCTCCGCCAATCATCACCTTGACTTTATCTCGGACGCCGGCTTTCTGCATAGCTTCGATAGTTCGGGACATGGATGGCATGGTGGTAGAAAGCAACGCCGACATACATACGATGTCCGGCTCCAACTCTTGTATCTTTTGGACGAATTTTTCAGGGGGAATATCCACCCCTAGGTCAGTTATATCAAATCCCGCTCCCCCCATCATCATACCAACCAGATTCTTACCGATGTCGTGCAAATCACCCTTGACCGTCCCGATCAGCACCTTCCCCTTGGAGGTAACATCACCCTCTTGAAATAACGGTTGGAGCAGCTTCATGCACTCTTGCATTGTCTTAGCAGAGCGCAACATCTGAGGGACAAATATCAACCCTTTTGAATATCTATCACCCACCTCATCCATAGCTGCAATGAGTCCCTTATCAAGAATGCTCTTAGCTTCGCTTCCACCATCCAAAGCTCTCTGCGTTTCCGCCACCGCTGTCTTGATATCGCCCTTTATGACAGCTTGTGCCAATGCCTCAAATTCATTCATATTTATCCTCCTTAAAAAGTCTATCTCATTAAAAACCAAAAAGCAAAATCAATTCCCAACTATGCGTCCGCTTTGGTAAGCGTCAATAAAGTTTCCGCAATATTCATCGCGTCCTAGGAGCATCTCAAGCGTAAGGAGTGTTGACATAAGCTGCTTGTCGAGCGGGTCTAAAATTACGGCTGACAGATTATAAGCAATGCAGAGAGCCAGGAAGTTGCGATTGATTAAGCGGCGTTCGGGGAGACCGAAAGAGATGTTGGAAAGCCCACAGATAGTATTCACGCCTGGGAAATCGTTCATGATTTTGTGGATAGCTCCCAGAGCAGCCACTCCCATACTAGTATCCACTGAAACAGGAAGCACTAGTGGGTCTACATAAATCTTTTCCAAAGGGATTCCTTCTTTAGTGAGCTTCTTTATCAGTTCTGAGCCAACCTCGACTCTCTCTTCTATAGTGGTCGGCATCGAAGTTTGACCCATGCAAAGGGCGACTACATGACAAGGCTGGGAAGTGATTATAGGTAGAAGGGAGTGAAATCGGTCTTCTTCTAGTGAAATGGAATTTATCATCGGCTCGCCTTTGTGTTTTTTAATCGCTTCCGACAGAGCCTTGGGATTGGGGCTGTCTAGGCATAAGGGTAGATCTACTTCGCCTTGAACCGTTTCTACCAACCAGCAGAGGTAGTCAACTTCCTCGTCCATAAAGGTTCCGGCGTTAACGTCTATGTAATGAGCCCCCGCTTCGGCTTGGTCCCTGGCCACTTTGGCAATAAATGCGGCATCTCTTTTATTAACAGCTTCTTCTATGCTCTTCCGACTCGTGTTGAGCTTCTCTCCTATAATTATCATGTTTGCTCCTCCCTTTGAAATCGTTAAATCTAAAGCCAGCCCCTTAGATTTTCAGTTTTCGTTTTTGTTCAGGAGCTTGGTTAAGTGATTCTCTTTGATGAGTGAATGATACCTTATGGTTGTTAAATTATCAATACTGTCTGTTTAAGGCATAGCCTGCCTTAAAGTTAAACAAACAGTCAAATTTTACAATAAATCTATCTTAACAAAAAAAATTGTCAATTAAAGCGTCCACACTCAAACTGTGCTACATATGGTGACGATGCATATATATCAGCTAGGATACTGAAACCATAGTGCATCTGCCTGACTATGGTGAAACAGCAAGAAAGGAGGAAATTATGGGGCTGAGAACAGGGCAAATATCAC
>CAZMJZ010000018.1:9529-17420 GCA_964566845.1 uncultured Dehalococcoidales bacterium
TACTCCGGAGTGAGGTTATAGAGTTCAGATACCTCAGCCATATTTGAAAAGTTTTTGCTTTTAGGTTATAAATATAGAGCGCCCGGTTAATTCTTTCAGGGAAAGGCTCAAAATTGGCTAAAAAGAAGGTTGAAAAACCCCATCGTGAAGTTACTAAGCGTCAGCTTTCCCATTGGCAAAAGCAGAAAAGAAGGCAGAGTATCATTCTTATCTCTGGGATTTTCATTATTGTCGCTGTTTTAGTAATTATTGGAGTCGGGGTTTATAACAAGTGGTATATTGCAGATTATAAACCAATGCATCAAACGGTAATAAAAGTAAATGATACCGAATTTAATATGGATTACTACATAGATATGCTCAAATTATACAGAGAAAGTCAAACAAGTTATTATATTTCTAATTTAGCTGATGAAGTAGTGAGTTATATTGAGCAAAATGAGCTAATAAGGCAGGGGGCTGAGGAACTGGGCATTACTGTTAGCGATGCTGCTGTTGACGATACGCTAAATAGTTATAACATTCCCCTAAGTAGGCATTATAGAGACGTAGTGAGAGCGGAGCTGTTAGCAAGTAAGGTGCGTGATGAGCATTTTGAGCAGCAAGTGCCAGTATCTGATGAGCAAAGGCACGTAATGGCAATGCTCCTGGAGAGTGAAAGTCAGGCAATTGAGGTTACAGGTAAGTTAGAAGCTGGCGACGACTTCGCTGAACTGGCTGGTGAGCTTTCTCTGGAAGATGTTTCCAAAAATAAGGAGGGCGACCTTGGTTGGCATCCTAAAGATATTTTCACGGCACTGCTGGGTACTTCTATACCTGATGAGTATATATTCGGCTGTGAGGTAGGAGAATTAAGTCAGCCATTACCTGATGAAACTATAACCAAGAAGGTAGGTTACTGGTTGATTAAGGTCTTAGCAAGGGATGAGGAGTCAGGGGAAACCCATGTTCAAGCAATATTGCTGGGTAGCGAAGAGGAGGCACAAGATGTGATAGCCAGGCTGGAGGCAGGTGAGGACTTTACCGAACTGGCTAAGGAGCTTTCTCGGCATGAAGAGTCCACTTTAGTTGGGGGAGATTTAGGCTGGCTGGCTCCTGGTACGATGAGTTCAGTTTTTGATGAGTTTGTCTTTGATACTGAGTCGGAGCTGGAAAAAGTAAGTGAGCCGATAAGAGACGATACTGTTATCACTAAAGATGGTTACTGGCTAATAATGGTTGTGGATGAAGAGGAGGAAAGGCTAATTGAGGATGATGATAGGGATTTGCTGAAGAATAAGGCTTTGAATGAGTGGGTTTTAGGGCTGTGGGATAATGCCGAGATTGACGATAGCTATCTAGATGAGGAGAAGAAGGCGTGGGCAGTAGAGAGAGCTACAGGGAGCTAATACACTGAAGAATCAGAGCATGTTGTTTGGTAAGGGGATAAAAAGGGGCAAAGCCCCTTTAAGAAATTCCCTTCCCTCTCCCCTTATGAGGGGGAGAGGGATAAAGGGTAAGGGGTTGGTAAACAATCCTAGACAGAGTATTGGAATTGGGTTAATTGGGTTGGGCGTGGTTGGTGGGGGAGTAGCCAGAGTTTTAATGGACAAGGCGGAGATTCTGGCTGAGCAGGTTAGCTGTCCCCTTGTTCTTCGGAAGATAAAATTGTTAGCCGAAGATTTGATTAGACCGCAGGCGATGGAGATGGATTCCCGACTCTTTACCACCGATGCTGATGAGTTTTTTGCTGAACCTGGGATAGATATAGTCGTCGAGGCGATAGGAGGTGAGAGCCCCGCCTTTGAATATTTACAGAGGGCAATATCAAGCGGTAAATATGTAGTTACTTCCAACAAGGAGGTTATTGCCAAGCACGGGGCGGAATTACTGGCTTTAGCTCAACAGAGTAAAGTAGGTCTGCACTATGAAGCCAGTGTTGGTGGTGGTATTCCCTTAATTGCACCCTTTCAACATAACCTGATAGCCAATAGGATAAGTGGTATTTACGCCATCATAAACGGGACTACCAATTATATTCTTACTCGGATGGCAAAGGAAAGGGTGGATTTTCAGTCAACTCTAAAAAGGGCTCAGGAATTAGGTTATGCTGAAGCTAATCCAGAAAATGACGTGGAAGGTATAGACGCTGCCTATAAGCTAGCTATTCTTGCCTCTCTAGCCTTTCGGAGTCAAGTTCAACCGCAGGATATCTACTGCGAGGGGATTTCTCGGCTGGGGAGCCGTGACTTCCAATATGCCCAGGAGCTGGGTTTCGCTATAAAGTTGCTGGCTATAGCTAAACAGGATGATAAATCAATTGAAGTGAGGGTTCATCCTGTTTTTATTCCCGAAGATTCCCTTTTGGCTGAGGTTGAGGGTGTCTATAATGCGGTTCTGGTTGAGGGTGACCTTGTGGGCAAAGTGCTTTTCTTTGGTGAGGGCGCTGGTGCTCTGCCCAGTAGCAGTTCTGTTGTAGCTGATATTGTAGAATCAGCCCAGGATATTGTTCTTGGTGTTGGCAATAGGACTATGTGGAGGCTGGAGCCAGGCAAAGTCATTAAACCTATGTCTGAGATTGAAACACGGTACTATATCCGGCTAAATGGTACTGACCGCCCTGGAGTCTTGGCTCAGATTTCTAAGGTTCTGGGTGATTACCTGATTAGTATTTCCTCAGTTATCCAGAAGCTGGCTGATAATACAGCCCAGACCGCTGAAATTGTTATTATGACCCACCCGGCTAAAGAAGCAGCCATGCAACAGGCTCTTAATGAACTGGCACATCTAACTGTGGTTAATGAGATAAGCAACTTCATTCGGGTTGAAGCTTGATAATGAAATCTGGAGTTCTGGTAAAGTATAAAGACTTTCTCCCCATTACGCCTAATACACCCATGTTCTCATTAGGCGAAGGAGATACTCCTCTGGTCAGATGCAGTGAGCTGGAGAAAGAAATTGGTTGTGGGGAACTATATTTTAAGCTGGAGGGGTGTAATCCTACCGGTTCCTTTAAGGACAGGGGTATGGTAGTGGCTGTAGCTAAGGCAGTAGAAGCAGAGAGTAAAGCTATAATGTGCGCCTCAACCGGTAATACCAGTGCTTCAGCCGCTGCTTATGCTGCTTATTGTGGACTTACCGCTATTATTATTGTGCCTAAGGGTAAGATTGCTCTGGGTAAGCTGGCTCAAGCCATTATTTACAGTGCCAAGATAGTTGCTATTGATGGTAATTTTGACCAGGCGTTAACCATAGTCCGCAGTCTTACTCAAAAGCACCCGGTGACCCTGGTAAACTCCCTTAATCCCAATCGTATTGAGGGACAAAAAACGGCTGCCTTTGAGATTGTTGATACTCTAGGTGAGGCACCGGACTATCTGTTTATCCCAGTAGGCAATGCTGGTAATATTACTGCCTACTGGAAGGGATGTGTGGAGTATTTTCAGTCAGGCAGGACTAAGAATAAGCCCAAGATGATGGGATTTCAAGCTGAGGGGGCTGCCCCTATTGTCCGGGGCTTTGCCATTGAGGCGCCAGAAACTGTTGCCTCAGCGATACGAATAGGCAATCCAGCTAGCTGGCAGAGGGCTATTGCCGCTCGTGATGACTCTGGTGGTATTATTGATATGGTTAGCGATGAAGAGATTCTATCAGCCCAAAGGCTCATGGCTACTAAAGGGGGTATCTTTGGCGAGCCAGCTTCAGCCGCTTCTTTCGCCGGGTTAGTCAAGCTTTCCCAGATGGGGATGGACTTCTCACTAAAAAGAGTGGTTTGTGTGATAACTGGCACCGGACTTAAGGATACTGAGACTGCTCTAAGAAGTGCCGAGCCCTTCCTTGAGCTTCCGTCTGATTTAGTAGCTGTGGAGCAGGCTTTAGGCTGGGGTTAAGGAGGTTAAAAAACGACCAAAGAAATTAGCGAAAACATAGGAGCATATTATCACCACTACCCCAAAGTAGCGGTAATAGTTACCGCTCAGGCTAAGGGAAAGGAAGATGCTATGGCAGTAGCCTGGCATACGTTTATCTCTTCTAAGCCGCCCCTGTATGGGGTATCTATATCAGCCAAGAGGTTCACCTACCAGCTTATTGCTGACAGCAAGGAGTTCGGGATTAACTTCTTACCTTTTGAGGCGGCTGAACTGGTCGCCTCGGTAGGTGGTAGCAAGGGCAGTGAGATAGATAAGTTCCAGAGGTTTAATATTGCCAGGAGTAAGCCGATAAGGACAGCGGTGCCAATAATGGAAGCTGCCTATGCTGCCTATGAGTGCCGGTTAGCTGATGATAGGGGCTACGGTAACCACAGGTGGCTAGTGGGGGAGATTGTAGCTGTGCATTGGATAAAAGAGGTCTTTACCCCAGATGAAGTAATAGATTGGGCTAAGGTTAACCCTATTCTCTATATAGGTAAAGACCTTTATATTACTACCTCAAAAGATACAGTAAAGAGTCTGGACCGTAAGGTCTATGGCAGAGGTCAAGAAGACCGCTGAGGAAGGTAGTTTTTAGCAGGTTATTAAAGGAGGACTACAGTGCTTGATGGGGATGAAATCAGGAAAGCAGTAACTTCTATCATTATGGCTATCGGGGAAGACCCAGAAAGGGAAGGCTTGGTGGATACTCCAACCCGCGTAGCCGAAATGTATGCTGAGCTTTTTTCAGGACTTGGTGTGGACCCTAAAGAAGGGCTAACAGTAGGTTATGAGGAAGGACATCGGGAAATGGTAATTTTGAGGGATATTCCCTTCTACTCTATGTGTGAACACCACCTTTTGCCATTTTACGGCACAGTTCATATAGGCTATATCCCTGATATTAGTGGGCGTATTGTAGGTATTAGCAAGTTAGCCAGGGTAGTAGAAATCGTTGCTAGACGCCCCCAGATTCAGGAGAGAATGACCGGTCAGATTGCTGATGCCATTATGGAGGGGCTTAAACCCTCCGGGGTGGTAGTAGTTACTCAGGCTGAGCATCTGTGTATGATTATGCGCGGCGTCAAGAAACCGGGAAGCACTATCGTTACCTCAGCCCTCAGGGGTTCCTTCCACAGTCATCCGCAAAGTAGGGCTGAATTTTTCTCCCTGCTACAGGGTAAATAGACTCTACTCGCCCATAACTTGCACTATGACCTGTCTTGAGCGGGGGCGATTATCGAAATCCACCAGGACTATCTGCTGCCAGGTGCCCAGGGTTAACCTCTTGTCACTGAGAGGAATTACTAATGAGGCACCCAGCAGTGAGGCGCGGCAATGAGAATATCCATTGCCATCGCCCCAGCGGCGGTCATGAGCATAGGTGATGTCTCTAGGCACATTCCGCTCCCACAGACCCTCAAAGTCAGAAAGCAAGCCAGACTCAAATTCAATAGTAGATATTCCGGCGGTTGAACCGACTACAAACAGGGTAACAGTTCCATTACTTACATCCGTCTCAGCTACCTGCTGTTCTACCTGATGGGTAATGTCAATAATATCGCAGTGTCCTTTACTCTCAAGATTAATTTTCTTGGTAACTACCATTTTAATATCACCTCCTTTCCTCAGTTATTGTAATCTAGTTCTTCCCAGAGGATATCGTCTAAGTCAAAAATAGGTCCATCTTTGCATACCTGCTTGAGCCCGTTTTTTGTCTTTACTGTGCACCCATAACAGACTCCAAGCCCACACCCCATCCTCACCTCCAGGGAAATCTGGGTAGAGTTCAGCTTTTTGAATTGTTTACTATAGTCAGCGATGGCTCGGTACATACCGACCGGCCCGCAAGCGAATATCTGGTCGGCATGGTCAACATGGTCTACTATGAAGTCAGTAGCCAGCCCCTTAAAGCCATCAGACCCATCATCAGTGGTTTTCATAATATTAATGTTAAATGGCAATACCCCGTCGGTGAGTAATCCGCGGGGCGATGCTTCTATCGGTAAAAGATATACTGCTGAGCTTGCACCCATAAGGAGTGTCACTTTTTTCTTTTGCTTGACCGCTTCATCTGCTAGAAAACGTAACGGCGCAATACCTATGCCACCTGCCACTAGTAACAGGTTATATGAGGCAGGGTGAATGTAAAAGCTATTACCTAGTGGTCCGAGCAGGTCAATACTGTCACCAGCCTGGCATTGGGAGAGCCAGTATGTGCCTTTTCCGACTACTGTGAACAGGAAGGCAATCTTGGTACCATCAATTACCTGATGGATACTCAACGGGCGGCGTAATAAGCATTCCTCTCCACAATGAACCATAATAAATTGCCCCGGTTTGACTTCAGAGGCTATTTGCGGTGATTCCAGCCAGATGAGGTGAACCATTGGCATAATTTCATCGTTAGAAATAATGGAAGCAAGGGCTTTCTTCAAGATGGTTCCTTTCTACGGTAATCTGGTAAGGGCTGGGTGCTATAAATCTGGCTACCATTAACAAGTGCCTCTACTGCGGCTCGAGCCGTGTCAAGAGAGGTAAAGCAAGGAATACGCCTCTCAGCCGCTGCACGACGAATTTGAAAGCCATCTCTCAATGAGCTGAGACCTCCGGTAATAGTGTTAATCACGCCGTTCACTGTCCCATTATTGATAATGTCAATAATATTAGAATGCCCCTCACTTAATTTCTTGCTAATCATTTTTACTGGAAGCCCGACTGCCTCAATCATAGCTGCCGTGCCTTCGGTAGCATAGAGCTCATAACCCATTGACGATAACTTCCTGATTATGGGTAGCGCTTCAGGCTTATCCCTATCAGCAATACTGATAAGTATGGCTCCTTGAGGCAATAGCATTAATCCAGCAGCTAGAAGTGCCTTGGCTAAAGCGGCATCAAAGGTATAGTCAATCCCCATTACCTCACCAGTGGACTTCATTTCAGGTCCAAGGTGGGTGTCAACACCAAGTAGTTTTGACATAGAAAAGACAGGGGCCTTAATACCGACCAGCTTCTGCCTTTGCCACAGTCCGGCGTCATAGCCCTGTTCTTTGAGACTCTTGCCCAGCATAACCTTGGTGGCTAGATTCACCACTGGCACCCCGGTGACCTTAGAAATAAATGGAATGGTGCGGCTAGCTCTGGGGTTTACTTCTAATACATAAACTGATGACCCTTGAGTGGTACTACCAGGCATAATAACAAACTGGATGTTCATTAAGCCTTTTATTTTGAGTGCCAGCCCGATTCGGATAGTATAGTCAATAATAGCTTCTACCTCTGGCTCGGTCAGGTTCAACCCGGGATAGACTGCAATAGAATCTCCGCTATGCACTCCAGCCCGTTCAATATGCTCCATTATTCCCGGGATGAGAACAGTTTCCCCATCACCAACGGCATCAACCTCTACCTCTTTTCCCTGCAGGTATTTATCAATAAGGACAGGGTGCCTGGTATCCAGTTCCATAGCCTGCCTCATGTAACGGATTAACTCACTGGCATTGTGAACTATTTCCATAGCTCTACCACCAAGGACATAGCTAGGGCGAACCAATACCGGGTAGCCAATGAGCTTAGCTACGCTAATGGCTTCATCTACCGAGGTTACCCCGGCGCCTGGTGGTTGGGGGATACCTAATTCACTGAGGAAGTTCTCAAATCTACGCCTGTCCTCAGCCAGGTCAATGGCTTCGGCACTGGAACCGAGGAGGAGCATCCCACTGCGAAATAGAGGCTCAGCCAGGTTTATGGCTGTCTGACCGCCAAATTGAACTATTGATGGTGGGGCATTGCCAGAAAATTCAGTTCCACCTTCATTTTCCAGGATGTCGCGCAGGCTTTCCTCATCCAGGGCTTCAAAGTAGAGACGGTCGCTGGTGTCAAAATCGGTGGACACCGTTTCTGGATTGGAGTTTACCATAATGCTCTTATAGCCAGATTCCTGTAGTGCCCAGGCAGAGTGGACGCTACAGTAGTCAAATTCAATGCCCTGACCAATGCGG
>CAZMJZ010000019.1:0-15062 GCA_964566845.1 uncultured Dehalococcoidales bacterium
AAACATTATGCTAAACCCACCTTGTCCTTTTGCTCTGGCTCTTGGCTGAGCTAAGGCTGGCTATGGTGTCTTCCTTGAAAGCCGCCAGGAGGTAAGGAATAGCCCGCCAGCAACGAGATAGGGAAATCCCACCATTAACCAAGCCAGGAAATGATTACGCCCAGCACAAATGCCAATGTGGATACCCAGTCCGACAGCAGTAAAAACCAGTAGTATGCCAGCAAGTCGCTCCCACCACCAAGATATAATACAGCCAGCCAGCGCAATTGCTCCAAGTATACCTAGTAGAATACCTTCTATAGTGATTGGTTCCGAGATTTCAGTTAGAACTTCAGCAATAGCGGCACCAATCAACATGGTTAGGAGGAACCCTGCTGCCAGTAACCCGATTACTCGCGCTGCCCATCTCATTCGTTTCGCCAGACGCTCTTGCTTACTCTCCAACATTAGTTATCTCCCTGTATTAACCGGTATTTCGCATGTTAACATTATATTAAGGGGTGAGGTAGTAAATAACTCATTTATATCCACCTCATTTTTACTCTGACCAGACCCTTTGTCATTGCCAGCGAAGCAAAGCAATCTCTCCTTTAAAGATTGCTTCGTCGCTGCTCTCCTCGCAATGACGTGTCCCATGACAAAGCCCGCTTACATTTCAATCACTATTTTGCAGGAATCTACCCAGGTCAACAAATAGCCATCTAAATCCACCTTGTTCTTTTGCTCTGGCTTTTGGCGGAGCTAGGACTGGGTAGATGCTCCTCTACTAGAGAAGATTCTACCAATTGCCAGAAGTTTTCTCTATCAGCCCCGGTTACTACTGCCTTTTCATGGGCTTCACTTAATGCTACCGGGTATCCCTGCCCACGCTGGCACTGGTCTAATACTAAACTGTGAACCAACTCCAGCAGGCTATTATCCATTGCCACCCACCGGGGAATCTCAACCCTGGCTATTTCATCATCCACCCTCATATAGAAGAAATAGACCTGATGCACTCCATAATGCTTCTGGACTATAGACGACTGACTGATAAATAAGGCTGACCTCTCTCCCTGACCCAATATATCTGAAAACAGCTCTCTGTCCTGAACGCCAGCCACAACATCGCAGTCTCTTTCTGAACCGGCGGGGCAGTAACGGTCGCAATCGGGAGGGTCATGAGGGCACATGGCAACCCGCAGAACATTAACCACATCGGTGCTACGAGGAAAGCTAATATAGCTAGCTAAACCAAGCCGCTTACCACTATTTTGCTTCCTCATATCATCAAGATAGCATAGAAAGCCTTTGTCCAGTAGCGCCTCAGTGACAAACTCGGGGTAAACCTGCCCAGCCAGACCCCACAAAATAAGCGAACCATCAAGCAACGCCAGACTTAGGCTGTCCGGGGGTATGTCTGCCGCCAGCTTAGCTAACTGGCGGCACTCCTCAATACTACGCTTGATGCCTAACAGCACGCCCTCTATAGGCTGCTCACGACCCCTAACCCCAGCTGGGACAATAACCAGTTCTTCATCCCCAAAATAGAGAGACGGGAAACTGTAAAGGGCAGCGCTAGGCTGGGTACCGTAGTGAAGAATGACTGAGCCTATGTTTATCAGATAACACCTTGTTGACCTATGCCGGTCAACATCAATATGAGAGCCATCAGTAGCAATGACAGTAAATTCGTTGGGGGTGGGTGACGCCTTATAGTGCTGGTCAAGCCCGTCTACCAAACCAGCCACTAGCCAGGTATTTTTACCCTTGCTATCTTCTATCTTCTTTCTTAAATGGTCAAGGTCAATAGACTTATCACGGAGGATACCCAGCGCACGGTTCAGACGCTTCTGCCTTTCGGCACCACCAGCCTTCAGCCTGGCTGCCATGCCTGCAACCTGCAAAGCGACCTTAGTTAAATCTAATGACACCTCTCCTGTCCAACTACCTCAAGATGCCTCTTACGATAACATCCGCCGCCTCGTTCTCTTCCAGTCCCCTTACCATTAGGGTCTCCATCTGTTTTCTATCTATACTGCCTATGGATGTCTCGTGGGTTATATTAGTGTCGCCAAAATCACCATAATAGTGACTTTCTTTGTAATTGAAGCGCATTGGTGTTAAATGGGTGGGCAATTCTATCAGCGGTAAAACGTTTACTCAATTCTTCACTTCTTACGGAGGGAGTTTGTTATACAACTAGATATTCTCCTCTAAGCGATTGACGATTTTCTCCACATCTTTTTTCGCTCCCGATTCTCTGACGGCGGTGTTCTCTAAGCCTGACTTGAAAATCTCAGGGTCATTGCGCACAGAACCTATAGGCTCTATTCCCCTCTTCCCCAACTCCCTCGTCATTACTAACTCAGTCTCCTCCGAATCCACCTTATTCAAAATCGTCCAGGCATATTTTAGCTTTGCTGACTTGGCTAATTTTATCATTACCGCCACCTGCTCCGGGTCTTCTAAATGAGAAACAGCCGGTAAAACCCCGCTCATTATTCCTTCAACCATCCCTTTCACTCTGTCAGCTATTTCAAAAGAAATAACATTTGGGTCGACCACGGTTATGATTCCGTCACAGTTAATTTCGACCCCTCTGCCGAAGTGTTCCAAGCCTGCCTTGATATCTATCAATGTAACGTGGGCTCCTGGCACTATGAAATCTCTGGCAATCTTATCCTCTGGACCATCGCAGCCTTCAAAAGCTACCTGTATTTTCCCGGTTCTGAAGAAAGTTATTCCCTTCCTTTGCTTAAAATACTTATCTGGAATCTCATTCAAATCAATTTTGCCACCAGGCAAGGGAAATGGGTCGTCTACCGGGCAGGTTACTTTTCCCCCGGTAAAAACTGTTCCTCCAAAAAAAACCAGGAGGGACTCAGGAGCTTCCTCGAAGCCTAACATCCGATAAAGCCCAGGGTTAGATGGGTCGCCATCGAGCACGTGAACCTCATATCCCTTTTCAGTCAACACCCCTGCCATCAAGGCAGTGATAGTGCTTTTACCACCTCCTCCCTTCCCACATATGATTGCTCTCATTCCTGAAAGGGGCATTGCACCCATTAAAACACCTCCTGTCTCATAATAGAACCCATTTTGGTCATAAGAATTATCTTGCCTAAGGCGAGCTTGTACTTATTTACCCCCGTCACAACATAGGTGCCAGAATATTTACGCCTACTCAAATAATAGTATAACTGATAAGAATGATGGACTCAAGTGAGATGAACTCCTCTGATGTATTGTTTGTGTTTTCTGCTGTGTGGTATAATACGTATAAAATTATTTAGGAGAGCGAATGGTATCTAAAAAGGTGTCGAATAAACCAGTAAAGGCAGAAGATACGCAGTTGCGTGATTATGAACTAGTATTTATTATAAATCCCGAGATTGTTGAGGAGGCACTTGATACTACAATAGAGAATGTGAATAAGCTCATTACAGAAAGGGGTGGAATTATTTCCAACGCAGAGCAATGGGGCAAAAGAAAGCTAGCCTATCCCATAGAACATTTTATAGAGGGTAGTTATGTGTTGACAGAGTTCAAATTGAAGCCTGCATTAAGCAAAGAGCTCGAAGCGAACCTACAAACTTCTGAGGAGATCCTACGGCATTTACTGGTAAAACTGAGTAGTTAATGGGAGAGAAAGGGGTTTTAAGGCAATGGCAAGCTTAAATAAAGTGATGATTATTGGTAATCTCGGGAGCGAACCTGAAATGCGCTTTACACCTAACGGCAATCCGGTAACCTCATTTCGCGTTGCCACTAATCGGGTATACACCACTGCCGAGGGTGAACGCAGAGAAGAAACGGAGTGGTTTACTGTGGTTGCCTGGAACAAGCTAGCTGAGCAATGCAATCAGTTTTTAACTAAGGGTCGGCTTATTTACGCTGAGGGGAGGCTACATACACGCACCTGGGAGGGACAGGATGGGCAAAAACATTACCGAACCGAAATAATAGCCAACAGGGTAACATTTCTTGATAGGCAAGCAGTAGCTCCCTTACCTGAGGAGAAGTCTGAGGAAGCCAGTGAATTTGAGCCGGAGGATATTCCATTTTAAGAGGTTAATAATTTATTAAATTTGGTTAGAAGTAGGGGGTCTTATTAAGAATGGCTAAACCGAAATCTACAAATACGTCAAGCAGGAGGAGAAACGAGAGAAAATATATACCCAAACGTAAGTTTTGTTTCTTTTGCACAAATAAGGCAGTGGCGATAGACTATAAAGACCCTGTTAAATTGCGCAGCTATATATCGGGTGGAGGGAAAATTGAGCCCCGTCGTAAAACAGGTATTTGCGCTAAACATCAGCGCACCTTAGCAATTGCCATAAAAAGAGCACGACACCTAGCCCTGCTACCATATGTGGAAGCTCATGTCCGAAAAGCGGGTAGTATTGTTATACACGATTAATTTGATGGTTGAGCGAATATATTGCCATTATGAAGACATTCTTCATATAGACTTGTTGACTGTTACTATTGACTGAAGTGGACATCTCTTAATTACATACCATGGTGTGTAAATTCATTGCCACTTCATTTGCCTTTGCTTCTCTTATCTCCAGTAATGGGAGCATACCTATAATTACCTGCCAACGCAAACTAAAATGTTACCTCGCTAATGTATCCTTCTAACTTTAATCCTTCTTTATCATCTCCCTAAATCTACAGCACTTGCCTACCTTCCTCATATCATTCATCTCCCTTTTGTCAGTCTCTACTGCATTTATTTTCCCGCCAAAAGCCTCGTTCCATCATAAAGACGACAGAATCATTCTGCCCTGATACAAGCGAACGTAAATGATTAGATGGAGTTGACAAATGGCATATTTAATGTTATAATATCGCCAATTGACATTGGAAGGGGCATTATTATTATAGTAAAAACGAAGATTTTTGAATTGTACGCTAGGAAATACAAGAACTTATCTGAACTGGCCCAAGCTATGGGAATATCGGTAAGCCAAATTTACCGGGTGCGAGAAGGCAAGCGCAACATCAATCAAAAATTCCTCATCGGGGCAATAAGTGCCTTTCCCGGACACAAACTTGATGACCTTTTTTATCTTACTCCTGAGATGCCAACAGTCACTAATAGCCATCAGCCTTCAGCAAGCAGGCAAGCCGTAAAAGAGGAACAGAGCATGCGTCCAGCGTTGAAAAGACTTATCTCAACCGTTGAGGCACATAACCATTATTTTGCCTAACTATAATGTGCCATCGCAAACTCATAGAGGTATCTCAGGAAATAAAAAAGTCAACAACAGAAGCAAGCAAGATTCTGCGTCATATAGAAGTTCAGTAAAGTAGCCTTATACAAAAAGCCCCGCCTCAAAATCAGGTTTCCTCTAGCTCAATCTTGTATAGCCTATCTATACTCTCCAGATAATCAACATACAGCCCCCCGTTTAAGTGCTCTATCTCGTGCTCTAGAGCTTGAGCCAGAAGTTCGTTTGCTCGAACCCGTATCTCCTTCCCATTTTGGTCATATCCCTTAACCTTAACTGATACGGCACGCTTAATCTGCCCAACATAACCAGGTATACTGAGGCAACCTTCTTCTACAAAGTGTTCCCCCTACTCTCCGTATTATCTCAGGATTAACCAAAGCTCTATCTTCTTCACCGGGTATGCCAATAACAAACACCCGTAAGGAAATACCTACCTGCGGTGCCGCTAATCCTACCCTCCCAGGAACAGCGTGCATCTACTCAATCATATCATCTATCAGTCTTCAAATTGAGCCATCAATAGTCCTGACCCGCTTTGATTTCTGCCTCAGTACAGGGTCCGGAAGAACACGAATAGGAATAACTGCCATTTTACCACCGATGGAATTACAGCTAATCAAAGCTGAAATGTAAAACCTTATATCAGCCCCAAGGGATCAATATCCACTGTCCAGCCTTGAGGGATATGTATTGATAATAGAAAGTCAGACAGCTCAGAGCCACGGATTATTATTTGCCACCGATACTTTCCTCGTCGCCTACTAATGAAGGCTGGGGCTGGACCGATTAGACTGAGGTCGGCTATTCCTTTTGAGTCCCTTTGTTCAATGAGCAAGCGCTTCATTCTTTCTACTTCCTGACGGCAAAGAGCCTCATTGGTATGACTGTAAATAAGACTAGCTAGTTGACTGAAAGGAGGATTATGAAGCTGCTGGCGATAAGTTATTTCCTGATTATAGAAAAGGACATAGTCGTGTTTAGCCGCCGCCTTGATAGCATAATGTTCAGGGGAGTAGGTCTGAATGACAACCCGTCCTCCTAAAATGCCACGCCCGGCCCTACCCGCCACCTGACTCAGAAGCTGAAAAGTCTTCTCCCCAGCCCGGAAGTCAGGTAGGTTCAAACCGGTATCAGCACAAACCACCCCTACTAGGGTAACCAAGGGTAAATCCAATCCCTTAGCAATCATTTGTGTGCCAATAAGAATATCAGCCTCATGATTACGGAACTTGCCTAATATTTCCTCATGCGAATGCTTCCTCCGGGTAACATCACTATCCCACCGCAGTAGCCTAGCTTGGGGGAAAATGTAACTTGCTTCCTTCTCCAGCTTCTCGGTGCCAATGCCTAAAAATTTTATTCGACGGCTCAAGCAACGAGGGCAGGTCTGCGGCAAGGATGTTCTGTAGTTACACTGGTGACAGACTAAAACATCTTGAGCAAGATGATAGGTAAGGGCAACCTCACAGCGCTTACAGCGTAGGACAAAGCCGCAACTCCGACATTGAATGAAGGTAGCCGCTCCCCTTCGGTTTAGAAATAGAATTACTTGCTCACCATTTTTCACCGCTTTAGCCGTAGCCTGTGACAAAGAGCGACTAAATATGCTTCTATTTCCCACCTTAAGCTCCTGTCTTAAATCTACTACTTCAACCCTGGGGAGGGCTGAACCTTCACCAGAGGTAACCCTCTCCGGAAGCTCAAGGAGCCGGTAGTTTCCGATTTTAGCATGGTAAAAAGTCTCTATATTTGGAGTAGCACTACCTAGAATGACCACCGCCCCGGTTAACTCAGCCAGCTTTATTGCTACATCACAGGCGTGGTAGCGCGGCGGTTTATCGTGTTGCTTATAAGTCCATTCATGCTCTTCATCAATAACGATAAGGCCCAAGTCAGGTTGAGGAGCAAAAATGGCACTCCTGGAACCGATAACTACATCAAATTCTCCGTCTCTTATTCGCTGCCACTCATCAAATTGTTCACCTAAGGAGAGCTTACTGTGAAAGACAGCCACTTTATGGGGAAAGCGCGAGGCAAATCGCTCTATGGTTTGGGGAGTAAGGGCAATCTCTGGAACTAAAACGATGCCTCGCTTACCTAACCTTACTGCCTCAGCCAGAGCCTGGAGGTAAATTTCTGTCTTGCCACTTCCAGTAACACCATAAAGCAAAAAAACGTTTGGTGAAGTATGACCTCTCGCCATCAGCATCAGGCTTGACTTAATAGACCCGAAGGCTGATTCTTGGGTAGTGGTAAGAGTCAGCGGATAAGATGGTGTAATGCCCTCATAGGACATTGGTTCGCGTTTTACTTCAATTGGCTCAGTTTCGACTAAACCCTTGCTGACTAATGCATCAGCTACCGATTTATCACAGTCAACCCTGTGCCTAGCTTCTGTCAAGGGCACTGGTTCGGTCTGCTGAGCCAATAACCCGAGAAGAGCCGCCTGTCTAGTAGCTCCTTTGTTACGCAGGTTCTCTGCCTCCTGCCGAGCTTGACTGGCCTTCACTATCAGACGAAGGTAAGGCACCTTCTTTGGTTTTATCTTGACTCTCTCTATCTCATAGTTCCTAACCACCAAACCCTGAGCAATCAATTGAGAGGTAATAAGCCTAGCTTGTTTCGCCCCTAACTTCCGTTCCAGCTCCCTGAGACTAACTTTTCCCTCTCTCCAAACTAATTCAAGAACATTCTTCTGTCTCGGGGTAAGAGAAGTTACATAATGCTCAGGAATGGTGGGGGGGCTACAGATAAAAGTGACTACTTTCCGCTCAAATCCTGGTGGTAGCATTAAAGCCACAGCATCAAAGAGGGGTGATAAATATTGCTCGCTTAGCCAGCTAGCCAGCAATACCTGGGAGGGTGATAATAGAGGGCGAGGCTCAATAACACCAGCTATTTCCCTGGTTTCCTCCACAGCCGGATAATGGCTCAGCTCTAAAACAATGCCCTGGAGGAGCTTATTGCCAAAGGGAACCCATACAGCCTGCCCCACATCAATAGCTAAACCAGGGGGTATAGTATAACTAAATGTTCTGCGCTGGGCTACTGGCGAATTGACACTAACCTCAGCATACCCCACCTTTTATACTCCAACAATAACGGGTTCCTAGAAAATAATTTTGGGGTGTTTAAGGTATCTCTAGTCTGACTTCTGCTCCTGCTTTTTACCCTTGCTTGTCCGTTTTTCCTTGATACGAGATGCCTTGGCACTTAGTCCACGCAAGTAATATAGCTTAGCCCGGCGCACTTTGCCATGGCGTACTACCTCTACCCTATCCACCAGTGGTGAGTATAGAGGAAAGGTACGCTCAACACCAATACCGTAGGCAACCCGCCTCACGGTAAAGCTAGTACCGACCCCACCACGCCGAACCTTGATTACTACCCCCTGAAATAACTGGGGGCGTTCCTTTTCCCCTTCCACAATCTTAGCCGTCACCTTCACTGTGTCACCAGGAGCAATATCAGGAATATTAGGATTTGGATTGACCTCAATTAGTGATGCAACACTCATCTCATAAACTCTCCATATAAATTAACATTTTTTACGCCTATTATTGCTACCCACCCTCCCACAGGAGCCTTGCCCACTGGCCTCTGAGGGTACGGGGGCAAAGCCTCATAAACTCAACCTAGGGTGGATAGGTGGGAATAATTAAGTTCTTCATATAAGCAATTTTTTAACCTTTCTACTAACCGCCTCTCCTCCGAACTCAGATTAGCCTTGTCTAATAGTTCCGGACGGCGCTCAAGGGTACGCAGAATAGCCTGTTCACGGCGCCAGTTAGCGATTTGGGTATGGTTTCCCGAAAGCAAAACCAGAGGCACCGACCATCCTTTATATACAGCAGGACGAGTGTATTGGGGGTACTCTAATAGCCCGGTGGAATAGGAATCATCCAGGGTCGAAGCCTCTGAGCCAAGAACCCCGGGCAATAGTCTAACCATAGTATCCACTACGACCATAGCCGCTAGCTCACCACCACTAAGCACATAATCGCCAATACTAATCTCATCGGTAACTATGTGCTTACGAACCCGCTCATCAACCCCTTCATAGCGACCACAGATAAGAATCATCTGTCCATATCGTGATAGCTCATAAGCAATTTCTTGCGAAAATGGGCGACCTTGTGGGGTGAGTAGAATAATTGGCAATATATCAACCCCTTCTTTTATATCTTGTTTTGCTAACTCTACCGCCTCAAAAATCGGTTCGGGCTTGAGTACCATGCCGGCTCCACCACCATAAGCATAATCATCAACAGTATGATGCTTATCGTGAGTACAGTCACGAATATTATGAATATTGATCCTGACCAGATTGCAGTCAATAGCCCGTTTGAGAATACCATTGCTAAACGGACTTTGGAACATCTGAGGAAATAGGGTCAATATATCAATCTGCACCGACCTAATCCTTCCCACTATCTGGAGATGTTTCTCTATTACCTCTTCTTTAAAAGCAATGTCTATTCTACCACATACAAAGTATATAGCAAAATGAATTTGAGAAATTTAACCAAAAAGACTTGACAAATGGGGATAATTATGTAGTAGAATGGTAGGGAGTGGGAGAAGATGGTAAAATATAGGATGAGTGAAGGGTTTAATGTTTTTTGGTGAATTTGAATATAAGATTGATGAAAAGGGTAGAGTGCCTATCCCTCCACGATTCAGAAAAGAACTAAAAGAGGGGGTAATATTAACGCCGGGGATAGAGAGATGCATTAACGTCTATCCATCATCCGAATGGACAAAGTTGGCGACCACACTTACCACTAGTTCATTCACCCCCAGTAAGATGAGGAAGTTAAATCGGGCTTTTTTTGCTGCTGCCTTTAATGTCAATATGGACGGGCAAGGGAGAATAGCCCTACCCATTCCATTGCGCCAGTATGCCGGGATTGAAGATGAACTAGTTATAGCTGGAGCCAATAATTTACTTGAACTGTGGAACAAAGAGCAGTGGGAGTCAGAAAAAGCTATTAGTCAGGAGCAAGCCTGGCAGATTATAGAAAGCTTAGAAAGACACTAATGAATCTAGCCATGTTAACCCCCATCCATATCCCAGCTCTAGTAAAAGAGACCATAGAGGCACTGGCCGTTCAGCCTGGGGGTCGCTACATAGACTGTACCCTCGGTGCCGGTGGGCATGCTGCTGACATTTTAGAGCATAGCTCGCCCGGTGGACAACTACTGGGCATTGACGCTGACCCTGAAGCTATAAAAATAGCCAGGGCGAGGCTTGAAGCCTATAGTGAGTCAACCCTTCTCATTAACGAGAACTTCGCCAATTTACAGGCCATCTGCCTCAAATATGACTTCTTCCCGGTGCACGGTATCTTGTTTGACCTAGGGCTCTCTTCTCTTCAGCTCAACGGGAGCGGTCGTGGTTTCAGCTTCCAGCACGATGCACCATTAGACATGCGTTTAAGTCCCAGCCAAGAGGTTACTGCCGCTGATATAATTAATACATCTTCCGAGGTTGAACTGGCTCACCTTATAAGCAAATATGGAGAGGAAGGCTATAGCCGTCAAATAGCACACCGCATTATACAGCAACGCCCTATAAAGACTACCCTTCAACTGGTTCAGACTATAGAGCAAGCTATTGGTAGAAGAAGAGGTAGAATCCACCCTGCCACTAAAACTTTTCAGGCACTAAGGATAGCGGTTAACCAAGAACTTGAGCATCTAGAAGCAGCCCTTAAGCAGGCAATCGGTCTCCTTGGCTTTGAAGGCAGATTGGTAGTCATTAGCTATCACTCCCTTGAAGACCGGATAGTGAAACAGTTTATGCGCCAAGAATCAAGGGGCTGTATTTGCCCGCCGAGTACACCAACCTGTATTTGCGGACATATCGCCAGTTTAAGGTTAATCAACAAGAGGGTTATCATTCCTTCCCCAGCGGAGGTTCAACTTAATCCGCGTAGTCGTAGTGCCAAATTAAGAGCGGCTGAGCGCATTATTAACCAGGATGAGCAATATAATATCGTTGAAGAACTGGGGTTTTCAACAGAGCTAAAACCCAATGGATGGAGGAGACCAGCCTTACTGAAGAAGCTCCGGCGGACCTTCTTAGCTTCTTAAGATAAATCATTGGGACTATACAAAAGAGGGGGTTCTGAAAATGTAAAAGATGAATTTAAAAGGGCAGGAATCTAGCTAAAAAGGAGGGAGAAGATGAAAAAGCAAACTACCATAGCTTCTATTGATGTTGGCACAACGAAGATATGCACCATCCTAGCTGATATTAATAATGGAGGTGGCATTCGAATTGTAGGAGTGGGTGTTACCCCATCTAGAGGGCTACACAAAGGACTGGTAGTCAACATCAACGATGCCAGAGAGGCAATCCACGAGTCAGTGAAAAAAGCGGAACAGGCTAGCAACTATAAAATAGAATCGGCCTATGTCGGCGTCACTGGGAGGCATGTCTGCTCAAGCAATAACCGAGGGGTGGTAGCCATTACACGCAATGACAGACTGGTACGTCCAGATGACCTGAGGCGAGTACTTCAATGTGCCCAAAACATCAAAGTTCCTAGCGACAGAAAGCTACTTCATGTTATTCCTCGGGGTTATGCTGTTGATGGTCAGGTAGGAGTAAAGAATCCGGTGGGGATGCACGGCTTCAGGCTAGATGTAGAGACGCACATCATTACTGCGGCAGTAACTTCCGTCCAGAATCTGGCAAAGTGTATTCGCAGTATAGGCATAGATATTGATGACCTCGTCCTTGAACCTTTAGCTGCCAGCGATGCAGTATTGACTGAAGATGAGAAGCAAGTAGGTGCCATATTAGCTGATATAGGTGGTGGTACTACAGACATCGCTGTCTTCAGAGAGGGAAGCATCTGGCATACCGCTATTCTCCCTGTAGCCGGTTATCAAATCACTAGGGATATTGCTATTGGTCTGGGTTTACCCTTTGATGTAGCCGAGGAGATGAAAAAAAGGTATGGCAGCGTTATGCCGGTCTATGAAAGTAAGGCAGAAACTACCAGCCCCATATCAGAAGATGGACATGGGGTCTCCTATCAAGACCTGTGCGACATCATCAGGGCTCGGGTTGAGGAAATAGTAAGACTTATCTTGCTAGAGCTACCGCGGTCTGAATATGAGACATTAGTCCCGGCTGGGCTGGTGTTTACTGGCGGTAGCTCCAATCTTTCTGGCATAGAAGCACTGGGACGCGATATACTCCGACTCCCAGTAAGGGTAGGCGTTCCTACCAATATGTATGGTATTAGCGATTCTCTTCGCGACCCGGCATATGCCACAAGTGTTGGACTACTGCTGTGGGGAGCAAAGCACGAAAGCACACAGACCTGGCGACCCGGCGGATTTGGCGCAGGTTTAAGACGCCTGATTTTCCGAATTAGAAATCTATTCCAGTAACTTTTCTAGGAAAGAATACTTTTCACTACAGGTAAGAAAGGAGGAGAGATGGCAAAAACAAGCTTCGTTTCTAACCCAGCCAAGATTAAGGTTATCGGTTTAGGTGGTGGTGGCTGCAATGCTGTAACCCGCATGGTCAGGGAGGATATTCAAGGCGTAGAATTCATCGCCGTAAATACCGATTCCCAGGCGCTGGCTATCACCGAGGCTCCAACCTGTATCCAACTTGGAGAGAAGCTTACCAGAGGATTAGGCGTAGGTGGCGACCATAACTTAGGTCAGAAAGCAGCCGAAGAAAGCAGCGACGAGCTCAAACAAATCGTCTCTGGAGCTGATATGGTATTTATCACCTGCGGTATGGGTGGTGGTACTGGCACCGGGGCTGCCCCTATTATTGCTGAACAAGCTAAGCAAGGTGGAGCCCTCACTATTGCCGTAGTTACCAGACCATTCACCTTTGAAGGTTCCCACCGCTGTAAAGTAGCCGATGAAGGCATCACCCGTCTGTTAGGCAAGATTGATACCCTTATTATTATCCCTAATGACCGATTGCTAGACCTCTGTGACCAAAAGACACAGGTGGATAATGCCTTTAAGCTAGCCGATGATGTTCTCCGCCATGGTGTTCAGGCTATCGCTGAAGTTATCACTGTCCCTGGGATGATTAATCTTGACTTTGCCGATGTCAAGGCAGTGATGAAGGATGCCGGTCCGGCTTGGATGTCCATAGGAACTGGCTCGGGCAAAGACCGGGCAACAAATGCAGCCAAAGAAGCCTTAGCTAGCCCCCTGCTAGATGTCTCCATAGACGGGTCAAAAGGCGTGTTGTTCAATATTGTCGGCGGTAGCAGTCTCACCCTGTTTGAAGTCAATGAAGCGGCTGAGGTAATCAAGCAAGCGGTAGATCCTGATGCCAATATTATCTTTGGAGTAGCCAATGACCCTAGTATGGATAACGAAGTAAAGATTACCCTAGTTGCCACTGGATTTACTTCCAAGGTAGGTGTACCAGGGGCTGACCAAGACGAGGAGCTTACACAAATGCTTGGGAGCTTGAAGAGTGAAGAGGAAATGGATGTTCCCTCTTTCCTGCGCCGTCCATTATTCAGTCATCGACGCCAAGCAATAACCCCAAATACCAAACTGGTTAAGACATCCTCACACACTCCAACCCGTTAAAGCTCTCGGGGACCTATCAATTAAATAGTGAAAGTCCCCGTGATCAACGCAAAGGTTGTAGGTTCTAGAGCCCTACAGCCTTCTTGTTTTCCGGGGCTATATCATGTGTAATACCATAATGGCAATTATTACCCTAAACCCAACAATTACTAGGCTTCAGCCGAAATAGGTTTGAGGTATAATGTTAACACCTTTCATATTAAATGACAGGGACAGAATCTGGTGGTATTATTGCTAGAAACAACTCCGCACTTTCTTCTTCTTTATTCCCTTTATTCACAGCTTACCAACCTGCCGACATTCTCTGAGGTAGATGAACTTATAATCTGTCATCAAGCAATGCGGAAACTATAGGGCATTATAACTTCGCTGCGATTACGAAGTTTATCTTCTAAAGCGTATCTATGGCTCATGTTACCTTATAACCAATATGATATGCCAGATAGCAGGTCTCTCCATCGGTTGTCACATTATTAGCGATAGCAGTAGAGTATGGAAAATTAAGATATTTCTTAACGGTGACCTCTATTTTCCGCCTCTATTTCTAAGAGATTATGGGCAAGTTGTAATTAATGTTTAATGTAGCCTTTGGGCAAGAAACGAGAGGATGAGCAGTTGCTCTTAGCCGAGGAGACTTGTGGTAAATATATATACGATGTTTCCTCCACTTCCCATATTTCTAACCCTATACTGACGTAGAGCATTTCAAGTCTATAAAAGTCTAGCTCATTTTATTGCGGCGTATCTTTTCTAATATAAGGTCTCCCACTGGGGTCCACCTCAGGTTGTATCAGGTCGGGGTATAAAATTGACTGTTAGCGGGATTTCCCTTTTATTTTCTTCCCCGACAAGGACACAAAAAACATAGTCTCCCGCAACTTCAAATCGTAGATTGTTTACAACTATAATGGAATTAATTGGCACATTTCTCCCTGATTTGCCTGCCGGAATTTTAAGGTCGGCTCCCATAGTAAACCTTTCACGAGCATCTGCATCTAAGAGTTTGATTTGAACCTTCTTTTGGGTATTCCATTCCGCCGGATTAGTCTCAAATGTTAATACTATGCGCATTTGAGGTTGAGTCCAAGGAAGGTGAGAAGCATTTATTACATCAAAGATACCCATTAGATTAAGCTTACCTTCTCTAGTAACATTTGCATAATCGGCCAATAAAGCTAATTTTACTTCCATATTGTTCATTCTATCATGGCATCGCTAATTACACAATCAATAATTTGCCTAGACAAAATTGCA
>CAZMJZ010000019.1:15162-17251 GCA_964566845.1 uncultured Dehalococcoidales bacterium
CGGTGCTATCATCGGCGACATGGTAATGGAAAGGTTAAAGAGCCTGGACTATATTGCCTATATCCGTTTTGCTAGTGTCTACCGCGAGTTCACTGACATTACGGCATTAAAACAAGCTGTAGACACTCTGGTTAGCAGCGAAGCTGAAATACCTTCCCCCACCAGTCAGCTACCATTACTCCCCAGTGAGCAATTAGGAGGAACGGTTAGGAGGCAAGGAAGAGTCAGAAAAAGGAAATAAAATTACTAAAATCAGGAGCCAGAAACGAACCCAGCTAAGCATGAAAAGCAACATGTTCGGGAGGAAAGCAGAAATGACAAGACGTCAAGATTATGAAACACATGAGCGAGAGATTCGACTGTGGTTGGAGAGCAATGAAATTCCATATCAGAGATATAGAGACCTCCCAACTCACAACAAAGTTGTCCTATGCAATATGATATGCATACCAACTCGCTCCACAACCTATAGGGAACCTATAGCTCTCTATAAAAAATTATGCCTACCAGATATAGCAGGGAGAGAGTCTATTGGCCCAGACAGCTTTATTCCCATTGAACGGTTGGCTAACGTCTTCAAAGTTTCCATTCGTGCCGCCGCCTGGCGGATTGCCGAAGTTAGCACAGAACCTTGTATTGCCCTTCTGCGGAAGCCACACCCAAGCGCTAAGGCTAAAGCGCTTCGGCTAGCCTGGCGTGTAGGCCCAGGGGGAAAAACGAGAGGCAAACCTAACTATATGCCAGTGCATACACTTGTTAGATACCCCTCCAAATTGCATCAAGCTTATGAATACGACAGTCCTGTTAAATCTTCTAGACTTTTTAAACTTGATACTGTTACCAAGCGTTGCCCTATGGAATCCAGAGGTTTTAGACGCAAGGAAACGAGATACGTTATCTCTCTAGCTTTCCCTGATAGATGAACTGAGGCAAAAGAAATACTAGATTTGGGGGATACCATGTCAAATAATAGTAATAAAGATAACAACGGTGAAGGATTTCTTAATCGTACTGAAATTCTCAGGGCTGTTGTTGCCGATGCTGAGTCAATCGGTATACGTGATAGAAGCAAAATAGAGCAGCTCACCGCCCAGGTGATTGAACGCCTGGAACAGCCACAAACCCTGCCTGGAATGGAACACCTGGTACCTAAGCCTAGCCGTCAACAGAAACGCCTGCCCACAGATTCTGAAATCCGGGCCGCGGTCAGACAAATCCTGACTGCTGAAGAACCGGCTAATCCGGAGGAGGTTAAGCCTGAAATGGAAACCCAGACTAAAGAGATGCCTGTTATTCCAGCCACGCCGAAGGTTCAACTGGCTCCTGGCATTAATCTTACTGAAAATGCCATCCGAGTTCTGGAGAGAAGATACCTGAAGAAAGACAAAAGTGGGCAAGTTATTGAGAAGGTAGAGGAGATGTTCCGCCGTGTGGCACAGACTATCGCTTCAGCCGAGCTCATCTACGACCCTAAGGCAAATGTCAAGGCAAGGGAGGAGGAGTTCTATCAGTTAATGGCTAATCTTGAGTTCCTGCCTAACTCCCCTACCCTGATGAATGCGGGGAGGGAATTAGGGCAACTGTCAGCCTGTTTTGTCCTTCCCATTGACGACTCAATGGAATCCATCTTTGATGCAGTTAAAAATACAGCGCTCATCCACAAAAGTGGCGGCGGGACAGGGTTTTCCTTCTCCAGAATAAGACCAGAAACAGATAGAGTGGGCTCTACAGGTGGGGTAGCCAGTGGTCCAGTTTCTTTCATGCGAGCCTTTGACGTTGCCACCGATGTCATTAAACAGGGAGGAATGCGCCGTGGGGCGAATATGGCTATTCTTAACATTGACCACCCTGATATAATGAAGTTCATAGTGGCTAAGGATGACTCCACTGCCTTCACTAACTTCAATCTCTCGGTAGCTGTGACCACAGCGTTTATGGAAGCAGTCAAGACTAGCACTGACTATAATCTGATAAATCCACGTACTAATGAAATAGCGGGCAAGCTAAATGCCATGGAGGTATTCCATAGGATAGTGGATATGGCATGGAAAACAGGCGACCCCGGTATTGTCTTCCTTGAACGGATAAA
>CAZMJZ010000020.1:0-16967 GCA_964566845.1 uncultured Dehalococcoidales bacterium
CTTCGCATAGGGCTAACCGGGCTAAGTATGGCAGAGTACTTCCGTGATGTTGAGCGCCAGGATGTTTTGTTGTTTATTGATAATATCTATCGCTACACCCTGGCTGGGATGGAAGTATCAGCCCTCTTAGGACGAATGCCATCGGCTGTAGGCTATCAACCTACTCTAGCTACAGAGATGGGTGAACTGGAGGAAAGGATTACCTCTACCAAGCAGGGTTCAATTACCTCCTTTCAAGCTATTTATGTTCCGGCTGATGATTATACTGACCCTGGGGTAGTCGTCACTTTCGGTCATCTTGACGCTGTTATCGCTCTGGAGAGGTCTATTGCTGAACAAGGCTTATATCCGGCCGTTGACCCGCTCTCCTCAACCTCACGTATACTTGAACCCAGTGTTGTTGGTGAGGAGCACTATAGGGTAGCTCGTAGGGTGCAGAAGGTCTTGCAACGCTACAAGGACCTCCAGGATATAATTGCTATATTAGGCATTGAGGAACTCAGTGAAGAGGATAAGCTTACCGTGGCACGAGCCCGTAAAATACAGAAGTTCTTATCTCAACCAATGTTTGTTACCGAGGTTTTCACTGGAAGAGAGGGAAGGTATGTGCCAGTGGGGGAGACAGTGCGTGGCTTTAGGGAGATTCTGGAAGGCGAGTATGATGCTCTGCCTGAGCAATCCTTTTATATGGTGGGGACTATAGATGAGGCAGTAGAGGCAGCCAAGAAGCTAGAGGAATAGGTGGTGAGTTAGTGTCCGGTATAAGGCTTGATATTGTTACTGCTGAGCGGGTGGTTTATTCGGAGGATGTGGATGTGGTTGTTGCCCCAGGTATTGAAGGTCAACTGGGAATCTTGCCACATCATACCCCTTTAATGACTAGTTTACAGGTAGGTGAGTTGAGGGTAAGGAAGGATAAGGAGGAATTCTCCCTAGCCATTTCTGGTGGCTTCCTTGAGGTACGGCCTGATAGGATTATTGTTCTGGCTGATACTGCTGAGAGGGCTGAGGAAATTGATATAGCCAGGGCTGAAGAGGCAAAACGCCGGGCTCAGGAGCAACTTAGTCAATATCCACTTGCTGTTGATGCGGCTCGGGTGGAGGCATCATTACGACGCTCGCTTGCCCGACTTAAGGTGGCAGAGAAGAGGAGAAGGAGGAGGCCCGGTATTTCAGCTTAACTGGACTTTTAATTTAAGCTCAGGAATCCACAAATAGCTTCTATTAACAGGCGTCTTTTATAAAGGTCAGTAGATTTTACTACACCCGCACTGCAGGAATATGATGTTATTTTTGATAACTACTTTCCCCTTGTATCACTCAATAACCTCAATAATCACATGCTGGCGCTTGAGGTAAATCTTTGAACAAGGGGCATAGCATTGATAGGAATCGGCTACTACCTACACCTTTAGCTTAGTCTTAATCCCCTAAGGAGCTAGAATTTTCCAATAGTTATGAATTCCGACTTGGATAATTTCATACCAATTCTGGGTGGCTCAGCGGTTATTTTTAGATAATCTCCAGGGTAGCTCTGGTGCCTTGCTTAGCTGCTTTTACCCTGATTAAAGTGCGCATAGCTTCAGCCACTCGTCCCTGCTTGCCGATTACTCTCCCCTTATCCTCTTCAGCAACTTGCAACTTAAGCATTACACCTTCGTCACTAGTTTCTTCAGTAACCACTACCTCATCGGGCAAATTGACAATTGATTTAGCGATGTATTCTACTATTTCTTTCATGTTTTCTCCTTGGTTGCTTTGAACTTTTCCATAATGCCTAGTTTTGATAATAATCTGGCAGTAGTAGCTGTCGGCTGAGCCCCTTGCCTGAGCCAGTTTAATGCTTTTTCTTCATCTATAACTACCGTTTCAGGGTCAGTTAATGGCTTATAGTGTCCTATAGTAGCAATGAACGCCCCATCTCGGGGGGCTCGAGCATCGGTTACTACAACTCGATAACTCGGTCTTTTTCTGGTACCTGTCCGTCGTAACCTAATCTTTACCAATTGAATAATCCTTCTTTTTCTGAATACTTAGGCTATTATGCGCCATAATTGTATGGCTTGTCAATGGTAGTTTGTGCGGTGTTCAGGAGTTTTCAGGCTCTTACATCAGGATTTCAGTAATACCTTGGCGAATCATCATCACTGCTATAGCTGCTAGGAGAAGACTGGCTATTTGAGATGATGCCCGAAGTCCTTGCTCCCTCAACAGGCGAGCTACCCTGTTTGCCTGGGCAAAGACTAGCCAGACAAATGCCAGATTAAGCATAAAAGAGAGTATTACCGCAAGAAGAGAATACTGTTGGGTAAGAAGCAGTAATGTTGTCAGAACTGCTGGTCCAACCACTAGGGGTGTTCCTATAGGTACCACCCCAATCATCTCTTTGGAAATGGTTGGCTGAAGCTCTACAAACTTGCCAGTTATCAAATGCCTGATAGCTAAGACTAGTAGAATCAGTCCACCAGCTACTAAAAAGTCGCCGATGGCAATGCCAAGGACAAAAAATATACCTTTTCCAATTCCGATAAATACCAAACCCAGGGCGAAAGCAGTAATCATGGCATAGCGGATTGTCTTTGGTCGTTCTGCAGGGTTCATATCCTGAGTCAAGGATAGAATGAAGGGCAGGGTACCGATAGCATCAATAGCTATAAAAAGGGGAATGGAACTAAGTCCGACATCCTTAAAAAAGGTGAAAATGGCGCTAGTCATTTACAATTGCCTGAAAACTTCTTCCTGTTCAACTGATTACAGATTTGTAGATTAGATTACCTTCACCCACACCCGTAACTTACTACAATACTTATACTTTCAGCAGCTTCATCAATATCAGAGGACCATAAACTTGCCTCTGCTGTGTCATTGCCTTAACTAACTCTTGATTAGTCTTAGCCCCCTGCGGCCTTCCAGGTCGCTTTTTTAGCCTCAACCCGGCTTTTTCACCTCGACTTCTAGCACCTCACTCACTTCATCGCCCCTACCGTCCGCTACGGTAACAGTAATAATATAGGTCCCGCAAGTGTTAGGTGCTGTCCAAATAACAGCAGAGCCTTGTCCAGAGATATTTCCTCTGCTTACTGACCAGTTATAACCTAATTCGTCGCCATCAGGGTCAGAAGCAATACACTGGATAGTAGTGGTCTTACCTTGATTAACTACCGGTGGTTCAGCCGTTAGTCTTTCAATAACCGGAGGATGGTTAATAAAAACATCAATGGTCACTTGTGCCGTGGATTCGCCACCTCTACCATCTGTTACTTTAACTGTGATGGTGTAAGCGCCAACCTCTCCAGGAGCAACCCAGGTAACAATAACTCCTTCTCCAGAAATATTTCCTCCGCTTGCTGACCAAGTATAGCTCAGTTCATCGCCATCTGGGTCTGATGCTATACACCTAACCATACAGTTAGCAGAAGGAGGAACCCATTCTTCATCAGCTATAAGGCTAGAAATGACTGGTGGTTGATTGGCTGGGGTACAGCCGCCAATAAAAATGACGGCTAAAGCTAGGATTATTAATGGAGCTAGCCATCCTGGCTGATTACGAACTTGATTTATCATATATTTTGCCTCCTTTACGTTTGATGAACCATGGTCGAAAACTTAAAAAGCCACTGGGATAAAGCAATAATACGATTAAGGCTAAACAAAAAAGTGCTATATCAATGTATAGGGCTTGCAGTGGGGAAATGGCACCCAACCATTCCTCCCATATACCAAAACAATAGGCGCATTCAGGAAACTGTTCCACACCCTGGCTTAATGCCCAAGAATTATTAGCTATAAATCCGGCAATGAGCGGAAGACTCAAGCCAGCCGCAATTCTAGAGAACGAACCCAACAGCAGAAGTAAACCTAAGATTATCTCCACCCAGGGCAGGCAATAACCGGTGAAAAAGGCTATTGGGGGTGTCCAGAAAGACTGAAGTAAGACATCGATAAATTCCGTCTGCCCTGGTATCTTACCAGAGCCAGATACCAATAGCGTTAGCCCCAGAAGTAAACCAGCGACTAAAGTTATCCAACCTCTCGATAAGTTGCGTTTAGTGTCCATAAGTTTGCCCAATAACTATAGATTAGCCGTGGTGAATATAAATGTCAACTTGATTACGGTTGGAGGCAGTATATTTTTTCTACCCCAACCTCATTAAGTATAGTTGTCAGAAGGTCATATAGGGGCTATAATCGGGGGGTGAAGGTAGAGAAATTACACAGTTGGCAGGTTAGTACTGCTCAGGCTTTGGACATACAGCGGAGGTTGGCAGAACAAGTATCTACAAACGGTGAGGTCACCGCTCCCCATTTTATTGCTGGTGTGGATATATCAGCAGGAAAGGCACAGGGAGTGGCTACAGCGGCTGTGGTTGTCTTAAATTTTCCCGAACTCAGATTGGTGGAAATGAAAGTAGCTAAAGGAAAACTTGATTATCCTTACATCCCTGGACTCCTCTCGTTCAGGGAGTCGCCATTAACATTGGCTGCCTGTCAAGAGCTTACCATTAATCCAGACCTCATCCTGGTTGATGGTCAGGGAATTGCCCACCCCCGTCGATTGGGTCTTGCCTCTCATTTAGGGCTCTTTTTGAATACACCAACAATTGGTTGTGCTAAGTCCCGGCTATGTGGTCAACATGAAGAACCTGGCGTTGAGTCCGGTAGCTATACTGAAGTAATAGATAGAGATGAGACTATAGGGGTGGCTCTGCGAACCAAGCTTGGAGTGAAGCCGATTTATGTTTCCATAGGTCATAAAATTGACCTTAAAACTGCTATTTACTGGGTTATGAAGTGCTGCTGTGGTTACCGCTTACCTGAGCCTACTAGGCTTGCCCATCTGGCGGCTGGAGGAAATCTGAAAGCAGAAAGCACTATGGTATCCGGTAGTGGCTGGCAAGGAAAACTTTTTAAGTAGTAAAATGTGGGGAGGATAGATGCAGGAATTAAGGGACAAATTTGAGGATTTGCAGGCTAGAATATCTATGGCATTGGTGCATCTTTGACATTGCTGCCAAGGAAGAGGAAATTAACAGATTAGAGAAAAAGACTGCCCAGCCTGACTTCTGGTTAGACCAGGCTAAAGCGCAGAGTATTATGCGTCTTTTGTCTGAGCAGAAGAAGGTAGTGCAAGAGTGGCGAGAACTGGAGGAAAAGGTAGCTGACATTGCCGAGTTAACCCCTCTAGCTGAGGAAGATACCATCCTTAATGAAGAGATACAGTCTGAGATAGGGAAGGTGGCTTTCCGCCTTGATGAATTGGAACTGGAGATGGCTTTTAGTAGTGAGTATGATGCCAGAAATGCTATTCTGGCAATTCATGCCGGAGCTGGAGGCACAGAATCTCAAGATTGGGCGCAGATGCTGCTGAGGATGTACCTTCGCTGGACCGAGCGACGTGGTTACCGGGCTGAGATATTAGATATTTCGCCGGGAGATGAGGCGGGGATAAAGAGTGCCATAGTTGGGGTTAGCGGTGATTACGCCTGTGGCTACTTAAAGTCAGAACACGGTGTTCATCGCCTGGTTCGTCTTTCTCCCTTTGATGCCGACCATGCTCGGCATACCTCATTTGTGTTGGTGGAGGTTATACCTGAAGCCGAAGCAGATGTTGATATAAAGATAGAACCTGAGGATTTAAAGGTTGATGTGTTCAGGTCAAGTGGACCAGGTGGACAGCATATGCAGAAAACAAGCAGTGCTGTCCGGTTAACTCATCTTCCTACGGGTTTGGTAACTACCTGTCAAAGTGAGCGTTCTCAGTACCAGAATAAAGAAATTGCATTAAAAATACTTCAAGCTCGACTACTGGAGTTGGAGTTAGCCAGGAGAGCTGAGGAAAGAGCTAGACTTAAGGGGAAGCGCATAGCTGCTGGCTGGGGTAACCAGATTAGGAGTTATGTCCTTCATCCCTATAAGATGGTAAAAGACCACAGAACTGGCTATCAGACAAGCGATACTGATGCTGTATTAGATGGGGAGTTGGATGGCTTCATAACCGCCTATCTTAGGTCTATTGTGGGTGAAGAAGGATGATTAAAAAAACCAGTCGCCTAGTCTTAGTTTTTTGCTTATTGTTGACTGTGCTGAGCCCTAGCTTGGTTCAAGCCAAGACTGGATTAACTGTATTAGGTAGTTCGGCTCAGGTAGACTTCCCTTCCAGGCTTATCTTTAATATGTCAGCCGAGAGTGATGTCAATATTACTGATATTCGCCTTTGCTATACCGTTGACCGGGTAAGCTTCGCCCATGTGACCAGCGAAGTCTACATTGAATTTGTGTCCAATACTACGGTTGATGTTAGCTGGACTCTGGAAATGGTAAGAATTGGTGGATTACCGCCCGGCTCCAGCATGGAATACTGGTGGATAGTAGAGGATATCAAGGGTGAGAATATTGAAACTACTCCGACTCAGCTTCAATTCGATGACACAAGTTATTTATGGCGTAGCCTAACTGAAGGTAAAGTAGCCATATATTGGTATGAAGGGGAGAAGTCCTTTGCCCAAGAGCTAATGACTGCGGCTCAGGGGGCACTGGCTAAGCTGGCTGACGATACTGGTGCCGAGCTGGAAAGACCAGCTAAGCTCTATATCTACGCTAATTCCCAAGATTTAAGGGAGGCTATGATTTATCCTCAAGAGTGGACAGGAGGAGTAGCTTTTACCAGATATGGCATTATAGCCATTGGTATAGCCCCAAATATACTTAGCTGGGGAAAGAGGGCAATTGCTCACGAACTGACACACCTGGTCATACATCAGATGACACTTAATCCCTATAATGACCTGCCTATCTGGCTTGATGAGGGTTTAGCTATGTATACTGAGGGGGTGCTAACTCAAGAATATACTGCCTGTCTCGATAGGGCAATAGCCGAAAATAGCCTTATCTCAGTGCGTAGCTTATCAAGTCCCTTTTCAGCTTATACCATGGAGTCCTTACTTTCCTATGCTCAGAGCTATAGTCTGGTTGAATTTCTTATTACTAATTATGGGCAGGACAAGATGCTTGAGCTACTCCTTACCTTTAAACAAGGGAGTAGCTACGATGCCGCCTTAGAAGAGGTATATGGCTTTGATATGGACGAGTTGGATGCTTTGTGGCGTGATTATGTTTCTGACCAGTATCAATCAACTGGGAGGACAGCAGCGGAAATGTATCCGATACTGATTGGGGCAGTAACTGCACCAACTATCGATTTTCCTTTGATGTTTGGGTTGTCTATTGAAAGTTGGGTATGGAGGCGAGGCTGGTGAAGAAATCATTTACCATTCACGATTTACCTATTTCGGAGCGACCTAGAGAGAGACTGCAAAAATTAGGGGTAGCCGCCCTATCGGCACAGGAGATTCTGGCTCTGATTCTGGGTCGTGGTGTTGCTGGCGAATCGGTGATGGTGACGGCGCAAAGGTTACTCAGCCAGTTTGGCAATCTTAAAGGGATTGCCAGCGCCTCGGTAGAGGAGTTAGCCCAGATAAAAGGGATTGGTGTTGCCAAGGCGTCTCAGATTAAGGCTGCTTTTGAATTGGCTAATCGGCTGGAGGGTTACTTAGAAGCTGGAGAGAAACAGGTAGTTAAGACCCCTGAAGATGTTGCCGGTTTGGTGAAGAGCAGGCTGAAGGGTAAAAAGAAGGAGCATTTCCTAGCCCTTTTACTAGATACCAGAAATCAGCTAATAAAAGTGGCAGAAATCTCAGTCGGTAGCCTGGATAGCAGCATCGTTCACCCCAGGGAGGTATTCAAGGAGGCAATATCAGCCAGTGCTGCCTCGCTTATATTTGTCCATAATCACCCGTCGGGCGACCCTGAAGCCTCGGAAGATGACATAAAGTTGACCAAAAGACTGGCTGAGGTCGGGGAAGTTATGGGTATAGATGTCCTGGACCACATAATCGTCTGCGATAAACAGCACCTGAGCCTGAAAAGGGAAGGTTTGTTTTAAGACTAGGGTAGAAATAGACTATTGTATATCTTGTTGCAGAGCTAAATGATGAAAAGAATCATATATACACTTCTTTCGATAGTATTGATTTGCAGTCTGCTGGTATTTCTCTTGCCAACTGCTGTCTGCCAGCCTGAGCCGGGAAAGCCACCAGCCACCCAAGAAGTTCTTAATCTGTATGGCACTGAGCCATTAACTCTTGACCCGGCAGTTTCTGCTGAGATGACCTCTCATAGCGATATAATGCAGCTATTCAGCGGATTGGTTTGCCTTGACGATAATCTAGAACCGGTGCCTGATATAGCCCAGATATGGCAGGTTAGTGATGATGGAAGAACCTATACCTTTTATCTAAGAAATGATGTTCGGTTTCATAATGGCAGGGAGGTTAAGGCTGAGGATTTTAAATATTCCTGGGAACGTGCCTGTGACCCCGCTATCAGGTCGCTGACGGCAGCCACTTACCTGGGAGATATTGTTGGGGTGAAGGGAGTATTAGCCGGTGAGACCAAGGGGATTAGCGGTGTCAAGGTTATTGATGATTACACCCTTCAGGTAACTATTGATGCCCCCAAGTCTTATTTCTTATCCAAGCTGACCTATCCAACTGCCTTTGTCGTGGATAGAGCTAATGTGGAATCAGGAGGGGAGTGGTGGCGGGAACCGAATGGCACTGGTCCATTCAAGCTTGGACAGTGGGATGAAAATAGCTTGCTTGTTCTAGAAAAGAATGAGCTTTATTATGGGGAGTTGGCTAAGGTCAATTATGTTGTTTTTCAGTTGTGGGGCGGGATGCCGATGAATATGTATGAGACTGGGAAAATTGATGTTACCGATGTCTATCAGAGTTATATTGATAAGGTCACCGATGAGTCAGGTCCCTTTTACCGGGAACTGGCGATAGTCCCTGAGCTAAGCTTCTTTTATATTGGATTTAACTGTAGTAAACCACCATTTGATGATGTTAATATTCGCCGTGCCTTCTCGCAGGCTATTGATAAGGATAAACTGGTTTCTTTGGTATTTAGGGATATGGTAGAGCGGGCAGATGGTATACTACCGCCAGGCATGCCCGGTTTTAATAAGGATTTATCAGGGTTGGATTATGATGTAACTGAGGCAAGGGAGTTAATTAGTGCTTCTGAATATGGTGATGTAGCTGAGTTGCCACCTATAACTATTACTACCGTCGGTTGGGGAGGATTGATTTCATCGGAACTGGAGGCTATTGTTCACCAGTGGCGGCAGAACCTCGGGGTGGAGGTTGAGGTAAGGCAGCTAGAACCGCAGCGGTTCCTTTATCACCTCAAGCAGGAGAAGGATGAGATGTTCTATATAGGCTGGATTGCTGATTACCCACATCCACAGGATTTCTTGGATGTTTTGTTTAGCAGTGGTGCCGATAATAACCATGGCGAATATAGCAACCCGGAGATAGATGCTTTGCTGGAGATGGCAGGGATGGAGCCAGATAGCGACCTGAGCCTGGCATTATATCAACAGACTGAGCAAATGCTTATTGACGATGCTGCCTGTATACCATTATGGTTTGGGGAAAACTATATTCTGATTAAGCCGTATATAAGGGGGTATAATCTAAACCCTATGGGTTTGGCTATGTTAAGTACGGTCTCGGTTGAATCTCATTAATGGCGGAGGGGGTGGGATTCGAACCCACGCTCGCCATAGACGAGAACGGTTTTCAAGACCGTCTCCTTAAACCACTCGGACACCCCTCCTAGCTTCAAATTTTACTACAATCCCGTTGGAAAATCTAGGGTTGCTAACATTTGGCTAACGTCCCGCGGTAATTAGCACATCAGGCGGGGAAGTTCATAATCCTTCACAGAATTTGTTGGCTGCTGTTTTCTGTAATCAGGGCAAGATGTGGCTGCAAGTATCAAGCGTAGTAGCGATTTTGATATGGAAGAGCCTTTCACTCGCTATTTTGGGGTGTATGCCTTGCCGTGGAGTTCTTTATTGAGTTTGCCATTCCTAATTAGCTATTAGTAATTACTCTAAAATCCCTCCGGAAGGGAGATGATGGTTATAGTGTCCACAATTATCTATATCTAGTCTTCCGATGTGTTCTTCTCTTCGCTCCTATTGACAATGTCTCCTTTGGCAGGTATGCTGATAATTGGTGTCCCATTTGCTGAACCCTGAGCGCCTTGTTTATTTACTACACTATAGCTGAAAGGAGCTACCTCAACTACCATTTAAAAAGTCTACTGACTCTTTGCTTATTATCTTGGGTAACAATTGCACGAATCTTTTGGAGGATTATCTGATGTCAAAAATAATAGTGGTAATTCCTGAGCAATGTTCTGGTTGCAGGATATGTGAGCTTGTATGTGCAATCAAACATTTTGGAGTGAACAATCCGAAAAAGTCGGCGATAAGAGTATTGACAACATACCCCCATCCGGTTATGAGAATGCCGATTGTATGCAGCCAATGCAAAGTGCTCACATGTGCGCAAGTATGCCCTGTTGGTGCTTTGCGACGGAGCAACGGTGTTGTACAACTAGATAAGGAGACCTGTATTTCGTGTTACAAATGTGTGGGTGCATGCCCTTTCGGAGCGATATATGTACATGAAGATTGTGACCAGCCTATTATATGTGATATGTGTGGAGGAGACCCTGAGTGCGTCAAGAAATGTCCAACGGGAGCGCTCCGGCTTATACCGGAGTCTACCCTGGGTGAATTCAAACGTCTCAATAATGTTTTAAGCTATGCTCAGATGAAAGAAATTGAGTTCTATGAGAAGGGCGAAAGAAAGGTCATCCACTATGCCGAAGTAGGAAAGGAAGAGCTATGAATATAAAGAGCGGATATTTTAAAAGACACCTGCACGTGGATCTTACGAAAGGTACTGCCGAGCGCCGAGCCCTATCAGATGCCTTCATAGAAAAGTATATCGGTGGGCGTGGCTTTGGTGCTAAACTGGTCTGGGATAATATGAAGAAACATGATTTCAAGGTAGACCCTCTCGGTTTGGAGAGTCTCCTGGTTATCGCACCTGGACCGCTGACCGGGGCTTACTTGCCCTCGTCGGGAAAGATCTCCTTTGTCGCTATCTCACCAGCTACCGGTCTCTATGGTGATTCTTCTATGGGTGGTGGCTTTGGGGTCGAACTGCGGCAGACGGGAAACGATATTCTTTCCATTACCGGCAGGGCGCCGAAATTATCAGTACTATTTATCGACAATAGTGAGACGACTATACTTCCCATGCCTGAACTAGAGGGGAAAAGCTGTCTAGAAGCTGAAGGAATTATCAAAGAGCGGTTGGGCACCTATGCTGTCCATGTTGCAACCATCGGCGTAGCTGGCGAGAACATGGTGAACTTTGCCTGTGTAAATGCTGACTGGGGACGCAATGCCGGGAGAACAGGGATTGGCGCAATTATGGGGTCGAAAAAACTCAAGGCGATTGTAGTACGGGGACACAATGACCTTCCGACCTATGATGTAAATGGGCTGATGGCAGAGGCTGACAAAGCTTACAAATATATGGAGGAACATAAATATTTCAAAATGTGGCAGCGGGAAGGTTTGATGAACGTTATAGAGTATGCCAACGAGAAAGGGATTCTGCCAGCATACAATTTCAAGGACAGCGTTTTTGCCAAGCATAACCAGATTAATGGCGCGGCAATGCTGGATAACTTCAAGATAGGTAACAGCGCATGTTTTTCGTGTTCCATGTGTTGCGGCAATATTTGTCTGGTGAAGAACGGAAAATATACAGGGACGATAATTGATGGGCCGGAATATGAATCATGCGCTATGCTAGGACCGAACCTGGGAATAGACAATTTCGCTGCGATACTTGCCGCCGTCCGACTTTGCGATGAACTAGGGGTAGATACGATTTCCACAGGCAACATTATAGGAGCCGTAATAGAGGGGTATGAGAAGGGAATATTGTCACTCTCCGACCTGGATGGCAGGGAAATCACCTGGGGAGATGAAGAGGCCATCTTAGAACTGATACAAAAAATCGCTTACCGGCAGGGTATCGGTGATGTTCTTGCCGATGGCTCTCGCCGTATTATCAAGAAGTGGCCCGAAATGGACAAAATCATCCTACAGGTTAAGGGTCTTGAGCAGTCGGCTTATGACAGCCGTGCCGGCATTTCTATGGGGCTTGCGTATGCTACATCGGACATAGGGGCACATCACACACGGGCGTGGACTATTGCTAAGGAAATAGAGGAAGGTCAGAACTGGTCTGATGAAGACAAGGTTAATACAGTAATATATCACCAAACACTGCGTCCATTGTTTGACATGCTCGGCGTTTGCCGTCTGCCTTGGGTCGAACTGGGATTGAATGAAAGGCACTATCAGTACTTCTACAAATATGTAACTGGAAAGGAAGCATCACTCGAGGAGCTTCTTGAGCTCTCCAATGATATCTATGACCTAACGCGCTTGATAAATACTCGACTCGGCATGAGTCGTAAAGACGACAGCCTCCCCTACAAAGTTTGGGCTAATCCTCCTCTTACGGGTCCTAATGTGGGCAAGGTAATTGATAAGAAGGACTTCCAGAAGCTTGTCTCTTTGTACTATCAGAAGCGTGGCTGGGACGAAGACGGCATGCCCCCAGTCGGTTTAGCAAGGAAGTTTGAAGATTAGCCTTGGCAATACTGGCAGAGATGGAGAATAAATCTGTACACTTCCCTGCCGTACAATCGTTTTATATCTTTGGCGCCCTTACAATTGCAGTATTATCCTTAGATGTATACATTTTATTGACTTTGCACTTGATTGGCTAATCTCAGTGCTCGGTCTTATATTGTGGACGCTGTCGGTGGTTAAAGCTTATCAGGGAACAATGTATAATTTGCCATGGTCAGGAAATTTAATTGAGAAGCAAGTGGGTTGATTGTACTAATAAAAAGCCATATCGTACAATGATGGGGCACGCAGCTCTTGACTTTTATTCTAGAATGAAGCTCCATATAAAGATACCAGCTAACCTTTTTCTTAAAGATTCGTTATTATATATGGATAAACAGAATACGATAAGCGGGGTGAATTTGATGAATGTGAAATTACTTACTTCTTTGGTACTAATTGGCATTGTTCTAATGAGCGGATGCGCGGCTCCAAAGCCACCGCCTATTTTGAGCATACCGTCAGTGTCCGCCGGTGGTATATCGAATCCGAAGTTGGCACTAGCATCCTGCTATGAGATGGATGGTTTCTCCGTTACTTTAAATTCGCCTTCTTACTCCTTACCACTAGCATTAACAGGAATCACAAATTTGGGAGAGATAGAGTCCCGGTTCCAATTGGAGGAAAACCAGAGAGAGCTCCTCCGGAAAAACGGGTTTGTGGTAATTCCGTGGTATGGTGACGATATAGTTGAACCTTACAAGACGATGAAGGAATGGGAAGTCCCTATCTTCATTACCTCGGATACGCTTCTCCATCTGTATCATATCCAGTTCAACGAGACCCTCAAACGCATTGAAGAGGAGGAATTCTTTGACCGGCTCGTAGATATGAGCCGAGTTATGATGGAGAGAGCCATTGAGGATTACGGAAGTTTTACCCATCCAGCCCTTAAAGAAGCAGCGAGGAGAAATGTGGCTTATTTTGCCGTTGGGCTAAAGCTCCTCCAGACGCCAACTGAAGGCTATGATGAGGAAAAGCTGAAGGCTGAAATAGAGCAATGGAATCAGGAACATCCAGAGGATAGGAGGGAATTCAAGCCAGTAAGGAAGGTTGATTTCACTATCCCCGACTATGTAAAGGGTGAGGTGGAAGAGGAAATCAAGAATATTGAACAGCACCAGGACTTCAAGCCGAGTACTATCTTCAATTCAAATACCGATTGTGCGTGCGACCTGCCCTGCTGTTACTGTGAAGACTATTCCCAGTATGTCCCCCGGGGGCACTACACCCGGAGTGAGACCTTAAAGAGGTACTTCAAGACGATGATGTGGTTTGGCAGGATTGCTTTCTTTATTAAAGGTGGCGAGGGAAATGAATGTTATGCCCTCGAAGGGCCGCTTGTCAGCGAAGAAGATGCCAAACTGGCTACTATTCAAGCCTCTCTAATTTCGGCTGAACTACCGAATGTTGAGGTAGGTGATGGCACTGCCCAAGAAATATGGGAGCGGATATACTCAGTTACCTCGTTCTTTGTGGGAACAGCCGATGACCTTACCCCATACGAATATCTTGACGCCATAGAGAATGTGTTTGGTACCGAGTTTCAGACTTCTGAACTCGCTGATGATGAGCAACTGCTGAGTCTTAAGGCTGAGTTGGCTCAGATGAGAAACCCGGAAATCTATGGAGGCTCAGGTATCTGCGTGGTGTACCCGCCAATAACCAAAGAAAAGCTTTATCAGTGCTTGGCTAAGACCAAGGGGATGCGATTCATGGGGCAGAGGTTTGTCCCTGATTCTTACATGTTTCAAAACCTGGTCTCCCCAGCAGTTGGCATGTATGTTGGCACTTATGAGCCCTTTACCATGAAGATTACCCAAGCTGGTCCAGCCAGGTGCTTCCCCCGAGGTCTGGATGTTATAGCTGTTTTGGGCTCGGAGCGAGCCTATGAAATACTAAAGGACGAAGGAGACACTGAATACGAGGGTGAGGACACAAGCTATGATGAGCAACTAAACGAGTTAAAGAGCCAATTTGGTGAGTTTGATGTTGGCGACTGGAACCGCAATCTCTATTGGTCATGGCTTTATGCATTACAGCCCTTACTTGAGCAGTTCGGTGAAGGCTATCCAACCTTTATGCAGACCCAGGCATGGCAAGACAAGGAGCTTCAAACGGCTCTGGCATCCTGGGCTGAATTACGGCATGATACCATTCTATATGCCAAGCAAAGCTACACGCCCGCCTGCATGGGCATGCCGCCGCAGCCCAAGCCGGTAGTGGGCTATGTGGAACCAGTTCCCGAGTTCTATGCCCGAATGCTGGCGCTAACTAGCATGACCAAGGAAGGTCTGATTCAGCTTAATGCTTTGAATGATGAGGAAAAAGCCAGACTCGAGAGTCTGGAGGGTATTCTTAGTAGGCTGATTGATATCTCAATAGACGAGCTGGAGAACAGGGAGTTGAGCGAAGCGGATTATGAATTTATCAGGAACTTCGGTGAGGAGCTTGATGTTATTGTAGCTGGGGTGGAAGCCAAAGGGAAAGAAACGACCATAGTCGCCGATGTCCATACTGATACCAACTTACCAAGACAAGTTTTAGAAGAGGGGATTGGTTATATTGACCTTATGCTTGTAGCCTACAAAATTCCCGATGGCAGAATACTCATTGGCACTGGGCCAGTCTTTAGTTACTATGAGTTCAAGCTCCCTATGGCGGAAAGGCTCACCGATGAGAAGTGGCAAGAAATACTTGAGCAAGGAGAGGCGCCTGAAAGACCTGCCTGGATAAGCAGTTTCTATGTGAAATAATAATCGGTTACTAATTTTAACCTACTGGTGAATTAGCATAGTAAAATTTACCACAATCGATTTTTTCGATGGTGAAAGAAGGCGAAGCCGAGGAGAAGCTATGAAGAAGATAGGTATTCTGGGGGGAATGGCTCCACAGTCAACAGCGGAGTATTATCGTATTATTACTGCTCTTTGTCGTCAGCAGGGAATGGGGTACCGCTATCCGGTGATTATTATATATAGCCTGAACTTTCACGAGTTCATTAGTCTGGTCGAATCAGGGAACTGGCTGGAGGTGATTGCTCTCCTTTCTGAAGCAATTAATTCGCTATATAGCGCAGGTGCCGACTTTGCCGTTATGGCGTCAAATACACCGCACATAGTTTTCAATGAGGTAGCTGGCAGGTCGCCCATCCCCCTTTTAAGTATTGCTGAAGAGACGGGCAGAGTGGCAAGAGACCTTGGATTTTACACAGTTGGTTTGTTCGGTACAAAGTTCACTATGCAATCCGATTTCTACAGAAATGTTCTTTCAAACAAATATGGCATATCCGTGGTTACTCCCGAGGCAGCCGACCAAGAATATATTCACGCTAAAATTATGACCGAACTAGTAAATAACTGTATCGTTGAGGAAACCAGGCAGGAACTTTCAAGGATTGCCAGGACGATGGTTGATAAAGAAGGTATTGAAGCACTAATTCTAGGCTGCACGGAATTACCACTGATTCTTTCTGAAGAAGTTATCGGCATCCCGATTCTGGATACCACTAAAATTCATGCCGAGGCTGCCTTGAAATTTGCTCAAGCCGACGGTTAAATTAATGACTTTCATAAAAATCTCTGTGAAGAATATCCTGCTACCATCTACTTTATTATTCCTCCGCCCAAGACGGTATCACCCTGATAGAAGACTATGGCTTGCCCGGGAGCAATTGCCCTTTGAGGTTGATGAAAGTTTACCTCTGCCACCCCGTTTCCGGATTGGAGTTTAGCTGCTACCTCAGTTGCCTTATAGCGAATTTTAGCTGTTATATTTACCGGCTGTTTAGGGGCTTTCCCCGATACCCAGCTTAGCTGGCTGGCAATGAGGGTATTACTTAAAAGCTGGTCTTGAGTGCCTACTACCAATCGATTACAGGCAGAATCAAGCTTGAGTACATATATAGGCTCGACCGAGGTAAGACCTAAACCTTGTTTTTGCCCCACCGTATACTGGGCTAAACCTTTGTGTTTGCCTATAACATTGCCATCGGTGTCAATAATGTCCCCTGGTTCAAGGGTGATATGCGTGGCTATAAATGACCGATAGTCGTTATCAGGGATAAAGCAAACATCCTGGCTGTCATGCGTTGAACTGGTTGGCAAGACCAGTTCACCAGCTCGCCTCCTTACGTCTTCTTTATAAAGGTTGCCTAAAGGTAGTAACAGGTGTTGAAGCTCACTCTGTCCCAGGTTGTAGAGGAAATAGGACTGGTCTTTACTTAGGTCAACTGCTTTCAGCAAGTGATAGCCATTTTGAGAGGGCTCAACTCTGGCGTAGTGACCGGTGGCTAAGTAGTCTGCGCCCATCTCAAGCACCTTGTTTAAGAGAA
>CAZMJZ010000021.1:0-16920 GCA_964566845.1 uncultured Dehalococcoidales bacterium
CTAATACAGAACATCAACGATGCTGGAATCAGCGCATTGCTAGTATAGATGCCAGATTACCGAAACGCCTGCGGGCTGAGGCACGCCATCGGCTACGAGAGATGGCACGGGAAGGTAGTTATGAAATCTGTGCATAGATGTGCGACCGCTATGTAGCAGACCTTATCGTTGCTTACCAACGGCCAGACGCTGAAACGGTGCTCCATGAATGGAAGTATTTCGTTACCTTCTACTATAACCCCAGGGAGCAGTGGATACATCTGCGGACTACCAACCCTCTATAGTCCATCTTCAGTAAGGTGAGACTCAGGACCAATGCTGCCAGGCGCCTCCGCCGCCGGGATGACGTTATCTACCTGATGTTAAGGACTGTGGAAAGGCTGAGCAAGCATCGGCAGCTACTTAACGGGACCTGAACTTGATGATTCTGTTATTGAAATGAGAGTCTTTCAAAGACATTATTCTCAAAAGATACAAAGAGCTCCAGAGTTGGCAGACGCGATGGTCTAATCCAAGAGATGACTGGGAACGAATTCCCACAAAATTTGACAAGGGCTCAAAATGTGCACTGGCAGAGTTCATTCCCCACGATGTGTGAGTATTGACAACAACGATTTAGTACCGATAAACTTGTGCTATGAAATGCTTACATGTGCTATACATGTTGCTTGGTATTTGCTCAGTTATGCTCTATGTAGGCATGGTCCTCCTAATACTGCAATCTTACTAATCTCAAGCCAATAATTTCTTAATTGGAGAGAAACGGAGTTAGCCAAATGATAGAAAGAGAAAGGAAATGACAATGATAAAGGTTATCGTTGGATACAAGGTGAGGACGGGGGAGGACATAAATCCTATATTGCTGGAGCTTAGGTCGCATGCCATGACATATCCTGGCTTCGTTGGTGCTGAGAATCTCATTAGCGAGAAAGATATTTCTATCATCGCCGTAGTAAGCACCTGGGTAAAAGCTGAGGATTGGAGATTATGGGAAAAGTCAACTATAAGGCAAGGGCTGCTCCGAAAAGCTGAGACACTTTTAGTGGAAGAGCCCAAGATAACAATATATAGGACTACGCCCACATTGAGGTGGGCATGATAGCGTCTCTTGTGTAAATCCTCGACAATACTATGTCACTTCCGGCTTTATATCTACATTCCGAATACCTAAGCCGGTTGGTGAGGTCCATATTTAGTGCTCATATAAATATCTCAAGGAAAAGGCAGCCTCACTGCTGGAGGTAGATAAATCGTTGCTGGAAACCGCATCAGCAGTACTCAATGAGCAATTAGATGTGGTAATTAAGGAAAGGGACAATTTCAAAGCAGTATACCTGAAACCTATGCACATGGCTAATGGGAATGTAGCAAGGATGCTGAAGCCCTTGCTTGAGCCGTAAATAACTTTCCCAGTTAGATGTGGATATAGCAATCAAGCGGGTACAACGGGTTAATTAGATGCAGTTGGCCAAAAATACAGAAGGAGGCGTTAAGAAAAGCTATTGGGGTTAATATGAGGACACTGTTTTTGATTATTAGTGGAGTGAACTGGATGAATTAGTACTTGACCACGCTATTTCCATACATAAATCACAGGGCAGTGAATATCCCACTGCAGCGGTTCCTCTTCTGTCTCAGCACTACGTGATATTGCAAAGCAATCTTTTATATACAGCAGTAATCCGCACCAAGCGACTCATAGAGTTGCTTGGTAGCAAGCACGCTATAGCTATTGCAGTCAGGAATTATAAGGTCCAGCGCCGCTACACATACCTCAGCCCCAGGTTAGGAGTATGCTGATATCCCCCCCCATTGTTAAGGGTCCTATCCCGCATATGATAACCGGATATACGCTAAGATTAAGTATCTGGCAATGAGATGGGGCTGAATAGCTCTTACTAATGCGGAACATTTTAGTTCCACAGACGGGACATACACCTTAGGTCACTTGCCTAACATTTTTCATAGTTATGCTCTTGGCATTCTTCATTTCTCTTTTGACTCGGCATTTCATACAATATTCTTGCATTGTTACTCCCCTCCAACAGGAGCTAAATTCCTCCACGTTTGACCACCTGTATATCTCGCCTCTTATGTTATATGTTCAAAACGCGCCTGAAAGAAACGCAAGTACTTGGGCTCGTACACCATCTTCATGCCCCGCATATGCTCGCGGTCGTCGTATACAGCTTTAACCGCCTCAGCGGCCACGTCCATATGTGCCTGTGTGTAGACACGGCGGGGGATTGCCAGACGTGTTAACTCTAGCGCTGGATAACGGTGGTCACCGGTTTCAGGGTCTCGCCCAGCACTGACAATACCCCTTTCCATACCTCGAATGCCCGAATCTAGATAGAGCTCAGCAGCCAGGGTCTGGGCTGGGAAGTGATGTTGGGGGATATGAGAATAGATATTTTTAGCATCTAGAAAAATGGCGTGACCGCCTATTGGCTTTACGATTGGAATATCCCAATTGATGAGTAGGCTACCCAGATATCTAACCTGTTCGATACGCGAGCGCACATGATCATCTTCCACTGCCTCGGTGATGCCGATGGCTAGTGCTTCCATATCGCGTCCTGCCATTCCGCCATATGTGTGAAGCCCCTCGTAAACTACGACCATATTTCTAAGCATATCAAAAAGGTCGCTATCGTTGACTGCCAGCCAGCCACCGATGTTAACCAAATTGTCCTTCTTAGCACTCATCCAGGCACCGTCAGTGAAACTACAAAATTCTTTAAGAATGTCTGCAATAGATTTATCTTCATATCCTTCTTCGCGCTCTTGTATGAAAAAGGCATTTTCGACCATGCGGGTGGCATCCAGATAGATACGAACACCATAACGGTCGCACAGCATACGCAGTGCCCGCACATTGGCCATACTTACTGGCTGGCCTCCCGCCATATTCACCGTTCCAGCCAAGCTGACATAGGGAATATTTTTGGCACCTACGCTCTTGATTAGCTCGTCTAATTTATGTAAGTCTACATTGCCCTTGAATGGGTGTATCTTAGCGGGGTCATGCGCTTCGTCAATGATAACATCTACAAAGGTACCCCCAGCCATTTCTTGGTGCAGTCGGGTGGTAGTGAAGTACATATTTCCGGGTATGTATTGGCCTGGCTTTATTAATGCTCGGCTTATCAGGTGCTCAGCGCCTCGCCCCTGATGGGTTGGCACCATATATCGATAGCCGTAGTAATTCTGAACTGCCTCTTCCAGGTGGTAAAAGTTTCGGCTGCCAGCGTAAGCTTCGTCACCCAACATTATGCCAGCCCACTGACGGTCGCTCATGGCACCTGTACCACTATCGGTAAGCAGATCTATGTATACATCCTCAGAGCGTAAAAGAAATGTGTTATAACCCGCTTGTTCCATCCCTTTTTGCCTCTCCTCCCGACTAGTCATTCTAATCGGTTCTACCATCTTGATTTTCCAAGGTTCCGCCCAGGAACGTCGACCAAATTGTTCACCCATGGTTTTAAGTTTTGGATTTATCATGGTTCTCCTCCACAGATTGGCAAATGTAATGAGATGTAAGTACCGCTTTAATTCTATATTATAGCAGATTAAGAAAAGAGTATATGCTGTATATAGCTTGTATCGGCTGGAGGTTTTAAGTACTCTTAGGTCTACCAAAATAATTTATGGGTGCTAGCCATACAGAGCTGATGCTTCTAATATCTCCAACTCGCTTCCCCTTGTCATTTCGTGACTGTTTTTGGTATCAGATAAGGTGACCAAATCTTGTTGCAAACCACGGTAACATATGCTACACTAGTTTAATACCTAGATACTCTAGGTATCTATATAATCCAGTTAATTCAAGTATATAAAAGCTTAACTCAATGAAATGCAATATTAATTCTTTGGTATTTCAGCAATAGGTTAACAGCATCCTGTAGTTACCAGACTATTATGGCATTTGAGAGTGAAAGGTGGCAACAAGTATGGATAGAGTTAAAATAGTTGCCGATAGCTCTGTTTGTTTACCTAAAGAGTTAATAGAGAAGTATGGCATTCATCTAGTTCCGGAGACCATTATCTTTGGGAAGAAGGTCTATCGAGACGGCATAGATTTAAATCCTCGAGATTTCCATGTCCTACTGGAGCAAGCGAAAGAGCTCCCAACTACATCGGCTCCATCACCTCAAGATTTCATTAATGCTTTCGAAAAGGCAGCTATAGAAGCGAGTGGTATAGTTTGTATTCTGGTCACCTCAGATTTTAGCCATATGGGTCTGCAGTCAGCGGTAGCAGCAAGGGAAGCCTTTTCGCAGACGCCAATAAAGGTCATTGACTCTAGGACGGCGGTGGGAGCTTACGGGTTTGTGGTTCTTGCCACGGCGCGTGCCGCTGCAGATGGTAAGCCTTTGCCCTATGTAATTAAGGCAGCCGAGAACATGAAAAGTCGGGTTAATATGATAGCTACACTGGATACACTTAAGTATCTAGCAAAGAAAGGACGCATCGGCAAGATAGCTCCTTGGGCGACTAGTCTGCTCATTATTAAGCCCATCATCGAAGTACCTACATTGACTGGTGTTGTGGAGCCTGTAGAGCGAGTCAGAACTAGGCAGAAGGCACTGAATAGATTATTGGAGATTACAGAAGAAAGAGTAGGCACAGGGCAGCCTATACATATCAGCATCGACCATGCCAATGTGCCCAATCAGGCAAAGTGGCTTAAGGACCAGGTATCATCTCGTTTTAATTGTGCTGAAATTTACATCAACGATTGGGCGCCGGTTGCTGGAGTACACTGCGGACCCGGTGTGATAGGGCTTTCCTTTTACGCCGGCGACTGACCTGCTTCTGACATCTCTTTATTGCCACAGCAAGAAGTTAGAGGAGGTATTACTGAATGATACTCAATGCGATTATTGCCATAATTATTGCTTATCTGTTGGGTTCCATCCCCTTTGCTTATATCGCCGGTCGTCTCATAAAGGGAGTGGATATTCGGCAAGTAGGTGGCGGTAATATGGGAGCTTTAAATGTCATGCACGAGGTAGGAACGGCAGTTGGTTACGCCGTTTTTATCGCTGATATAGCCAAGGGTTTATTGTCAGTGTTTGTTGCCCGCTGGCTGGGTCTCTCCTTGATATTGGTATTAATTGTTGGCTTCGCCGCCGTAGCTGGACACAACTGGCCTATTTTTCTGGGATTTAGAGGAGGCAAAGGAGGAGCCACTATCATGGGGGTGCTCCTGGCTCTCATTCCCCTCGAGTTTGCCATTAGCTTCGCCATAACATTTATAGTCGTCCTCATCACTAGCAATCCTGTGCTAGGATTTGGCGCCGGGCTGGCTTTCCTGCCGTTAATTATCTGGCTAGCCAACGGCTCAGGCATACTCATCATCTATACTCTAGCGCTCTCCGCTTTTTTAGCTATCAGATATTCATTAGCTGCACTCAAAAGAGCCAAAGGTAGTGCTGACATTAAGAAGGGGCTTATTTTCAATAAAGAGTATCACTTCTGGCAAGCAAGGAAAAGATAGACCAAGGGCGAATTTTTGGATAGTACGATTATCACCTATAATATATCTAGGCGTAAACAGTCACCACCACTGGCCATTTGCGGAGTTCTGGCGCCATTGGTACTAATTATTTCTGCTATTGCTAGTTCACTGATGAATCCCGGCTATAGCCACCTATCGGAAACGATAAGTCAACTATCATCACAGGACAGCCCCCACCCCGGGTTTATGATCACTGGTTTCGTTACTTATGGATTGCTTATGATTGGTCTAGCCTGTGAGTTGAGTCGAAGTCTGAGACCCCATCGGAAAGCAAAAATAGTACGACTCTCGCTTGTCATCCACGGAATCGGCTTCCTTCTGGGAGGTGTTTTACGAGCTGACCCCACGGCAGCACACATCGTAAGGACGCCAACAGGTATTATGCACAATGTCTCTGTTTTTTTTCGGTTGCCTAGCACTTTTATTCGGAATGTATACCTTTGCTAGAGTAGCATCCCGCAAAATGGCATGGCGGGTATTTGCAAAATTCTCCTTCGTTATTATATATCTTGCCCTTGCCGTGTTCTTTATTTCCCAATTAACAGCGGCTACTTGTATTGATGGCTTGTTGCAACGTCTATATGGTACACTGACATTAATTTGGGTCGAGTTAGTCTCAATTAAATACCTGGTCCAACCATGTAGCTTATCGTAGATACTAAAGGGAGAAATCCCCATACCCCCATTTTTATTACCACTTACAATAAGACAATTCTCTGCAATGTCCTCGATTCGAATAAAGAATGGTCAAATTCTGTAATGGACTCCCTAGGGCACCAGAAGACAGATTTCTAGAATGCGAGTCGGGTGCTCGAGTCGCACTGGGGGTACTCCTAGCTTAGAATCATCCTTTTTCACGCTAGATTGTTCCGCTTAGTAACCACCCGGTTACATTGGTTCGAAAGGACTAGAGCCCTGTTATTGAGCGCTGGATGAAAGCCAGCACCGCCATGATAAGAAATATAAGCGAAGTCACAATGGTCCACGGTCTACCTGCCTGTGCTGCTACGCCAATCATGCCTCCAGTAGCACCGAAGAAGAACATTACGTAGGGCACTACGGCCCACTGTACGCTACGGAAGTCAAGCCTGAGGATGTGGTCTACTATTAACTCGAAGAGTAAAAATAAGGTCATTAGGATAAGCTGTACGAAGTAGATCCTACGTCGGTTTGTGTGGAGTCCGACCACAAATAGGTAAGCTAAAGGAATGAGCGCAAGATTCGAGATTAAGCCGATCCACTGTCCGATTTCGAGTTGCCCCAACATGCGTGCTACGAACACAGCGATGACCAGCGACATGTACAAGTTTGCTGTGATTGCCCCAATCAAATTGGCAGTCCGTATCTTTACCACCTCAATTTCTGTGAAGCAGGCCGATTAAAAGGCGGGTACTGCTTGCCTCCTTTCTGTTCGACATCCTGGCACAATGCAGACGTAAGACCAACAATCTACCTAGGAATTCTCAACATTATACAGTGGCGAATCGTACATTCCAAATTAACTGAGATAAGTAATCACACAGATTGGCGATGTTTATAGTGCAATATCTAAGAAGATTACCAGTATAAACTCCGATTAAAACACTGCCCGAAAAGGTTAGAATTTTCTATGAGGGTAAGCTCCTTAACTACTGGATTAAACTGGGTACATAATTATATCAATCGTATTCCCAATGTTCTTTGCATCCTACCTAACAACGTAAAGACTATACTATCGTGTTATAATGAGGCAGTAACCTTGAAGTGGAGCTTGCGAATGGATGAGAAGAGCATAGAAATACTTGAGTTTCCTGAGGTCAGAAAGATACTCGCAGGATACACATCCTTTTCTGTCGGCCGTGAGCTGGTTCTTAACTTGAAACCGCTTTCCCACTATGATGAGGTCACCTCGAAGCTCAGGCAGTCCACAGAGGCACGCTATTTATTATCGGTAGAGCCCAGTTTTACTATTAGCGGGGCATTCGACGTTCGGGAAGTGGTTAGGATGGCATCCCTGGGGAAAATACTTGAGCCGCAAAAGTTGGTCGAAATCCAGCAAACCCTGGCCACTATGCGTCAGGTACGCAGCAGTATAAATAGAATGTTAAAAGAAGTGCCTCTGCTCTGGAATATTGCCAAAGATATGGTGGAGCTTCCCACCGTGGAAAAGGAAATTGCTCGTTGTCTTTCCGCTAGGGGGGAGATATTAGACTGTGCTTCACCGCGTTTGACTACAATCAGGACACAACTGAAAGAAAAACGTCAGCGCTTAATAGACCGCTTGGAAGGGATAATGAGGACACCCATGGGGCACAAGATAATTCAGGAGACAATCATCACTGAGCGCGAGGGACGTTACGTCATACCGGTCAAAGTAGAATTCAAAAAGGAAATAATGGGTATCACACATGATGTCTCCAACACTGGGGCCACCGTGTTTGTTGAGCCGTGGGCAACAATAGAATTGGGAAACGCCATCCGTGAGCTTGTGACGGAAGAAAAGCATGAGGTGGAAAAGGTTCTCCGAAACCTAAGCATGGCAGTGGGTACAAACGAGGCAGAGATTCTGCTTGGTATCTCACAGTTGGCAGAACTGGACATGATACTAGCCAAGGCCAGATACGCACGCACAATAAAAGCCTCTGAACCTAGTTTAATTAACTTATCTAATACATCAAACACAGGCAGCTCAAGTGCATTTATCAGACTTGTTGATGCCAAGCATCCTTTGCTTGGACAGAAAGCTGTTCCCCTTTCAGTAGAGATTGGGCAAGATTTTTCCATTCTTGTCATCACTGGTCCAAACACCGGCGGAAAAACCGTAGCCTTAAAGACTATTGGACTGCTAATCCTTATGACGCAGGCAGGGATTCCAATTCCGGCCTCCCCAGAGACCCGTCTCCCAGTTTTTAATAGCGTATTTGCTGATATTGGTGATGAGCAAAGCATTGAGCAAACACTTTCCAGTTTTAGTTGGCACATGGGAAACATCGTGCGTATCATCAAGAACACTACCGATAGAAGCCTGGTCCTCCTCGATGAGCTAGGCACGAGCACCGATCCTGCGGAAGGTTCTGCTTTAGCCCGTTCCATTTTGTTGTACCTTCTGTCATTGAAAATAATAACGGTGGCAACCACACATTATGGAGACCTGAAGGCATTTGCTCACACAACCCCGGGACTGCAAAATGCTTCCTTTGACTTTGATCCCGTTACCCTAACTCCGACCTATCACATGACAGTGGGAATCCCAGGCGGCAGCAATGCGCTGGTCACTTCTGCTCGCCTAGGCATACCGCCCACTATTATCAACGAAGCCAGAATGATGCTATCCAAAGGCTCTCTTGCTCTAGAAGCCATGCTCGCTGATATCATGGCAGAAAAACAAAAGCTTACAGAGGTTAGAAAGCTTTTAGAAAAAGTGGAAAATGAAACTGTAGCACATAATGCTGAACTGGAAAGCAGGCTCAAACAGATAAGAGTTGATGAACGGCGAGTTATTGTAGAAGCTAGGGATAGAGTAGTGAGTGAAGCTGCCGAACTCCATAGACAAATCCGTCAGGCGAGTTTGGAGTTACGCAAGAAGAGGACAAGAGAAGCAGTTGACGAGGCAAAGAGGTCGCTAGCATCTGTGCAAGCACAGTTAGATAGCGAGGTATGGGCTCCAAAAGTGCCGGAATCAGAAGCCGAGCCTCGTATTTCGGTAGGTGACACCGTCTACTTGAAGGAGACCAATCTGCAAGCCACGGTACGTTCCATCTCCGAGGAAACACAGGAAGCTGAGCTTTGCACTGGGCAGATAACGCTCAAAGTGGGGATAAATAGTATAGAAAAAGCACTCCCCGGAGTCATTATACAGTCAGTAACTGCCAGCAAAATAACCAAGCCAGAAGCCCGAGTAATCTCAAGTGAACTTGACCTACGCGGTAAACGAGCCGACGAGGCAGAAGTGATGCTGGATGGTTATTTGAATGATGCCACTCTGGCAAACCTTAGCGAAGTGCTAATTATCCACGGTATTGGCACTGGCACGGTGCGCCAGATAGTTAGAGATTCTCTTACTGTCCATCCGCTGGTTAAGTCTTTCCGAACCGGTAGGCAAGAAGAAGGCGGTGATGGAGTTACAGTTGTCAGCCTGTAGTGCTGTTTAATGAATCATCGATGAGGTAGCATTTAAGTGAACCTTGTATCAAGGAAGTTCTTTTTACGTCGAGACAAAATACCAGAGTTCCTCAACGAGCTTGAAGATACTACCGCTCCTATCGCTATGTCATTATATATGCCACCTGGTCTGTCCGTACCGGAAATCGAGGATTTGATAAAGAAAGCTGGGGCACAATTCATTCCCGGTAAGATTAGTCAGCTTGCCGCCAATTCGATGACCGGTGCGGTCCTTTTCTGGGACAGCGTGCACAAATACGTGATTTTACCACCATTTCCTTTCAGAGAAAAAGCCATATTCGCCGGTTATGTTGCCGAGCCTCTGCGCTTATTACTTAATCGTGATTTCAGGATCGGGCTAATTCTGGTACATTTGGGGTCATATGCAGTTGGTGTTTGTGAAGGAGAAAAGCTCATCACCGCTAAAGTGGGAACAGGTCTTGTCCACGGGCGAAACAAAAAGGGCGGGTCATCACAGCAACGTTTTCAACGGCACCGCCAAAATCAGATACAAAAGTTTCTGGATAGGGTGTGCGTCCACGTCTTGGAACGACTCGAACCCCATGCGCAACTCCTGAACTATATTGCTTACGGAGGACCACGATATACCATACTCCTATTGCAAAAAAGATGTCCATTCCTTAAATCATTTGAAGACCGAGTCTTGCCCTTACTGGATGTGCCATCACTTAACCAGAAAGTTCTAGAAACGGCTGTAAGCCGTCTCTGGGCTAGCTGTATAATCGAGTGGCGAGAAGCCTAGATGTAATATTAACGGGTTTATCTCATATACCCATTTTATGTAGCTCATTGCACATTGTGACGTATTATTACATCAGTAACTCGCCGATATCACTTCACTCTCAACGGTCACAACTATGTTCCGCACGCCCACCTATAGAAGCGGGCACTTTAAATTAGTTCTTATTGTAAATTGATATAGACAACAACAGTTGAAGAGGACCAATCAAAGCAGAAACTCTTTGAATTAGCTATAAGGCAATACTTGAAGCAAGGTGAAATGGAACTGGCAGAGCTTAAAGAGAAGGTAGCTAAGGATATGGATTGTAACTAGAAGACAGTTGAAAGAGCCTTAAATAATATGCTAGATGTAGAGCGTGTCATAACTGCGGGGACTGCTATAAGGAAAGTGAGGATGATTAGTAATGGACTTTGAGAGTGAACAGGTTCAAATACTAAAAGAGGTTCAGAGATTAGTATCTAATTGCGAAGGGCGGAGTTGGAGCAAATAGTAAGAAAGCATATACGAGATAGATTCGATGCTGTTACCTATAAAAACCCTATAATTAAGCCTATGTATGTATCGGTTGAAGAAACTATCAAATCAATCAAAAAAAGACGCTATACGCTATGCCGAGATAACAATAAGAGCCTTGCATCCCTACGGAGTGTATATATTGAAAGACACTCGCAGTAAATATATCAATAGTGGCGAATGGGAACGCTTCGTTTTCAACTTGACCGCAGACCTCAGCGAGATAGTAGATATAGGAGTATGCTAGCCATGAAAAGAGTAAAATAATCAAAAGTGGCAATAGAACCAGGTATCCCTCGTGTTTACTTGACCATGATGCTTAATGGTAAGCACCCTATCCCCTCAAAATTTGCACCTTTGTTAACAAACCTTGTTAATAATAATCAGCTTCAAAGTAAAGCGTCCCTGGAGGGATTCGAACCCACGACCCGCTGCTTAGAAGGCAGCCGCTCTGTCCAACTGAGCTACAGGGACAATATATTTACCTATCAAATGTAGCACAGGGTGAAGTGAAGGTCAAGACAGCTTCTATTCGATTTACAAGTTGCACCGTTTCTATCTGTTGGCTATGCTTTAACGATATTCAAATTCTCCACAAGCCAAATACAGCTAGGCTGATGAGTACAATGCCAGCAATTATAGCCCCAGTCCAGCCAAGAAGGCACAGGCAGGTGACAATGATACCGGCAATAAATACCCCAGCGAAAATGGATAGGAAGGCGTGTCTGAATTTTATCCCAAAAAGAACGGCAGCAAGCGAACCCGTCCAGGCACCGGTCACCGGTAGTGGAATAGCAACAAATAGCATCAGACCAATCCGCTCATACCTTTCAATAATTTTCCCCCGCCGTCGGGTATGTTCAAAAAGCCAGTCGAGTGCCCTTTTTAATATACCTACTTTGCTTAGAAGTCTGGAAAAGGCGTCGAGGAATAACAATATGAGAGGCACGGGCAAGAGGTTACCAACTATTGCCAATAGAAGGGCATAATACCACGGGAAGTTAAATAGATTTATCGCTACCGGCAATGCTCCGCGGAGTTCGGTTATAGGCAAAGCAGAAATAATAAGCACTACTAGCTCCTTAGATAAACCTAAACTGAGAAGCTCATCAGGGGACATGTTTCTCCTTAGCGAATATTCCTTATAATGCCAAAAGGCTCTACCGTAAGTAGGGTAGCAAACTGGCGCTATGGGGTCAAGTCAGTTTTCAATAGCATTAACCTTGACAAATGTCTTTTTATGTATCAGAGTATACTCACCTGACATATCAAATGGCACAAATACAGTAATCAGGGAATCGACTTGCAGGGAAAGATGTATCATTAAGGCAATGGCTGAGTACTCAGTCTTGACAACCACTATCTATATTGCTAGTATGAGGTTAGCTTAATGGCTGGTCAGCAGGCTAAAATATTGCGATTGTTAGACAAAATAGATAGTCCTATAGATTTAAAAGGGCTGACGCAACCCGAGCTCAGACAATTGGCTTCTGAGATTAGACAGGAACTTGTGGCTACGGTAACTGCTAAGGGGGGGCACCTAGCTTCCAATCTGGGTGTGGTTGAGCTTACTATAGCTCTGCATCGGGTATTTGATAGCCCACGAGACAAAATTGTATGGGATGTGGGACATCAAAGCTATACTCATAAATTGCTTACTGGCAGGAGACAGCATTTTACTACTCTCCGTCAATTTGGAGGGTTATCTGGTTATACCAGCCGTAACGAAAGTCAGCATGACCCGTTCGGTGCTGGTCATGCCAGCACCTCAGTTTCGGCTGCCCTTGGTATGGCTGTTAGTCGTGACCTCTCCCATGATAACTATCATGTTGTAGCTATTATCGGTGACGGTGCTATAACCGGCGGTATGGCTTTAGAAGCATTGAATCAAGTAGGACAGTTGGGTTCCAGGCTCATTGTGGTTCTAAATGATAATGGAATGTCAATTTCGCCTACAGTTGGAGCCTTAGCTAAACTATTAACTAGGATACGGTTTAACTACCGCTACTATCGGGCAAAGAAGGAAAGCCGACGGCTACTTACCACCCTCCCATTAGGTAATAGACTATGGCAAGCAGGTCAAAAGGTTAGGACCGGCTTTAAAGGCTTAATTTTGCCGACAATGCTTTGGGAGGAGTTCGGCTTCACATATATCGGACCTGTTGACGGGCATAACATTACAGAGCTTGAACTAGCTTTTAGCCAGGCAAGAGACTATCATCTCGAACCGATTTTAGTCCATGTTATTACTACCAAAGGCAAAGGTTATCATCCAGCCGAGGGAGACGCTGTTTACTTCCATGGTGTATCAGCCAAAGGTTCAAACACCAAGGTACAACCAACTTATAGTGAGATATTTGCTCGAACTGTGCTTCGACTGGCTCGGCAGAATCCCAAGCTGGTAGCGATTACCCCAGCCATGCCCGAGGGAACTTCTTTGAGTATTGTTGCTGCTGAGTTCCCCCAGCGTGTATTCGATGTTGGAATCTGCGAGCAGCACGCTGTTACCTTTGCCGCCGGGTTGGCTAGCCAGGGTTATATACCTATTGTGGCTATATATTCTACATTCTTGCAACGTGCTTTTGACCAGGTTATACATGACGTTTGCCTTCAAGATTTGCCAGTTATTTTTGCTATTGACCGGGGTGGCATTGTCGGTGGGGATGGTAAGACGCATCAAGGTGCCTTTGATATTTCTTACCTAACAATTATTCCTAATCTAATTGTAACTGCACCCAAGGATGAAAATGAGCTTCAGCATTTGCTTTACACAGCAGTAAAATCAGACCATCCTATGGCTATACGATACCCACGCGACTATGGATTAGGGACAGAATTGGATAAGGAACTTCACCAAATTCCCATAGGTAAAGGGGAGAGCGTAAGGTACGGAAAGGATGTAGCCATATTAGCCATAGGGACTATGGTAACTCCTGCCCTTGAGGCAGCCCAGGAGTTAGCCTCAAAGGGGATTGAAGCTACTGTAGTTAACGCCCGCTTTGCCAAGCCATTGGACTCGAGACTCATAGCAGACGTAGCTAGATATACTAAACGCTTGGTTACAGTTGAAGAGAATGCTCTAAGCGGTGGCTTTGGTAGTAGCGTAGTCCAGCTTCTTCAACAATCAGATATTAGGGATATTCAGGTGAAAAGTATTGGTATCCCTGACCAATTTGTAGAGCAAGGCACTCAAGCTATCCTTCGCTCCAAGTACGGTCTTGATGCCAAAGGGATAGCCAAACAAGTCTTAGCCTTATTTCCTAACCGTGATTCTACTCCTCTGCTAACAGAGATAGCAAAAGGTTCTTTATCAAGGAAAGATTTTAATGATAATGTCGACCCCTAAATAAGTCATCTTGGTTTTAATAATCAGTCTCCATCGGAGAGAATATGTCCTTTAAGAGTAAGTGGTATATATCAAGAAAATATGGGCATACTATTAGGTGTAAGCTATTACACCTGATTCTTATATTTAAGCTTATAGATATGAGGTGAATAAACGATCTTGATGCCTAAAGGAGGTATATGGACAAGCTGACAATCAGGGACATTGATGTTAGTGGCAAAAGGGTTTTAGTCAGGGTTGACTTCAATGTTCCTCTAGATGAGAAGACAGGGAAAATCACTGATGATAGTCGTATCCGAGCAACTTTACCTACTATTGAATATCTCATTGACCGACAAGTGAGGGTTATCCTCTGCTCTCACCTAGGCCGACCTGATGGAAAGGTGGTTGATAAGCTGCGATTAACTGTTGTTGCTCAGCGTTTATCACAAATATTGGGCAAGCAGGTTGGAGTTACCAATAATTGTATTGGGGCTGAAACGAGGAAGTCAATAGCGAGCTTGAAGAGCGGTGATGTTTTATTTCTCGAAAACCTTCGTTTTCATTCTGCTGAAGAGAGGGATAGTGCTGTATTTGCTCAAGCCTTATCGAAGTTAGCTGACATATATGTTAATGATGCCTTTGGCACCTCTCACCGAAGTCATGCCTCAATAGTAAGGGTTGCTGACTACCTCCCTTCGGTAGCTGGATTGTTGCTAGAGAAGGAACTCGAAACCCTGGGTAGTATACTAGAAAATCCGGCTCATTTATTCAGTGTGCTTCTTGGTGGGGCCAAGGTAAGCGATAAGGTTGGCATGCTGGCAAATATTCTGAATAGGGTAGATTCTCTTCTAATTGGTGGCGGTATGGCAGCCACCTTCCTAAAAGCTAAGTCCTATGAGGTAGGTCAATCGTTGATTGAGGCAGATAGGCTGGACACTGCTGTTGGGTTAATGGAAAAAGCGTCAAGAAATGGGGCACGTATACTGTTACCAGTTGATGTAATTGTTACTGATGGGCTTGACAATGAAGCTGAAGTCAAGGTCGTATCTATAGAAAATATATCACCCCATTCAAAGATTGTAGATATAGGTCCCCAAACCATCCAGAACTTCTCCGAAGAACTGCACAAGTGCAAAACAATTTTCTGGAATGGACCTATGGGCATATATGAGACACCTCAATTTGCTAAGGGAACAAAAGCCATGGCTAGACTTTTGGCTAATCTTGATGCTACTACTATTATCGGTGGAGGTTCTACTTCTGAGATAGTAAATGATATGAAACTAGCCAACAAGATGACCTTTGTCTCTACCGGAGGAGGTGCTACACTTAGGTTCCTAAGTGATAAAACACTGCCCGGTGTAGAGGTATTGCTTGATAAAAAGCTAGATAAAGATTGGAAAGAGAAGAGGTTGACAACCGACCTCATAGAGCTAATAAAGCCAATTTCTAGGTCTTCACTTACCAGAATTGTGTTACTAGTTATTGATGGCTTAGGCGGATTACCCAATCCCCAAACAGGTAAGACAGAACTTGAGACAGCCAATACGCCAAACCTTGATAAGTTGGCAACTAGAGGGATATGCGGTCTTATTGATCCAGTAAGCCCGGGGATAACTCCAGGTAGCGCACCCGGACACTTGGCTCTTTTTGGTTATGACCCTATCACCTTTAATATTGGTCGGGGTGTGCTAGAGGCAATTGGAATAGACTTCGACCTTCAACAGGGGGATGTAGCCACTCGGGGTAACTTCTGCACTGTGGATGAAACCGGCTTGATTATCGACCGCAGGGCAGGTCGTATCTCAACCGAGAAATGCGCTAAGCTGTGCCAGTTGCTAGACGGGATGCTTATGGAAGAAGTAAAGCTTTTTGTTTATCCGGTTAAGGAACACCGCTTAATAGTGGTATTTCGGGGGAATGGATTTGTCTCTGAGGTCAGTGACTCCGACCCCCAGCAGATAGGAGTAGCTCCGGAGGTTGTTACCGCCCTACGTCCAGAAGCAACTAGGATGGCTAGTATTGTAAACCAGTTTACAGCCCAAGCCAAGGCAACATTGGCTGAGCATTATCCAGCCAATATGCTTCTCCTCCGTGGTTTCTCCCAGCTACCTCAATTCCCCTCTTTCGGTGAGGTTTATAAATTGAAGCCAGCAGCCATTGCTAGCTATCCTATGTATCGGGGGTTGGCTAATCTAGTCGGTATGGAGGTTCTGGAAACGGGCAGTACAATTGAAGATGAATTCGCCACACTAAAACAAAATTACACTAATTATGACTTTTTCTTTTTACATATAAAAGGAACTGATTCGGCTGGTGAGGACGGCGACTTTGACAGGAAGGTCAGGGTTATAGAAGAGGTAGATAATGCACTACCTAGTCTGACGGGTCTTGAGCCCGATGTCGTTGTGGTAACCGGTGACCATTCAACGCCAGCTTTGCTCAAGGGGCATAGCTGGCACCCGGTGCCTATTCTTTTATATTCTAAGTGGTGCCGTCCTGATAGGGTAAACGAATTTTCCGAGTCAGCTTGCGTTTCTGGAGGACTGGGAAGGTTCCTAGGCAAGCATATTATGACTCTGGCAATGGCTAATGCCCTGAAGCTCAATAAATTTGGTGCCTAGCGTTCAAGTCCCCTTATGTCCACCA
>CAZMJZ010000022.1:0-16655 GCA_964566845.1 uncultured Dehalococcoidales bacterium
TTCTTTAGCCTAAGATAGCTAAACCTGACCAGCACTGTCTCTATCCATTTGTACTACCCTCTGTAATTGTCCATCGTTCATGAGCAATAGCATGTCCCAATCATAAACGAGTTGCCTTAATTTCTAGGGCTTATCTTGTATCGGAAGAGACTTCAGGTTGCACTCGAATAGTACTAGAGCGTATAATAAACAGCCCATTACCTCACATCTTACCCCCCCTGTGGAGGAAACAAATTGACCTACTCCAATAATGTACTATACCAGGTTACCAAGCCAGCTCGTTATACCGGTGGCGAGTGGAATAGCACAGTAAAAGATTGGCATAAAACCTACATCAAAATTGCCCTCGCTTACCCTGATTTATACGAAATAGGCATGTCCAATATAGCTTTGCCTATCCTTTATGAGCTACTCAATAGCCAGCCGGATGTTCTCGCCGAAAGAGTCTATGCTCCCTGGACCGATATGGAAGCGGTAATGCAAACTAGAAGTATCCCTCTGTTTAGTCTTGAATCTAAGCACCCGCTAAAAGACTTTGATATTGTTGGTTTCTCCTTGGGCTACGAACTTACCTACACCAATGTATTGAACATGCTTCACTTAGCTCAAATACCAGTACTAGCTTCAGAAAGAAGCGATTACCATCCACTAGTAATAGCTGGCGGTAGTTGCGCTCTCAATCCGGAGCCAATGTCTGACTTTATTGACCTTTTTGCAATCGGGGATGGTGAAGAGGTATTACTTGAGCTAGTTGATAGCTTCCGAAATTGGAAAGAAAGAGGCAGAGGAGTCACCAAAGAAGAGCTACTGCACCAATTGGCGACTATCCCTGGCATTTATGTTCCCAGCCTGTATCAAGTGAAATACAGAGCTGATGGTTTAATTAAGAATATTACACCCACTGAGCCACAGGCTAAACCTATTATTCAGCGAAGGATAGTGACCAAACTTCCTCCTGCGGTGATTAAACCAGTAGTCCCTTATATTGAGGTAGTGCATGACCGCGGGGTAATAGAGATTCAACGGGGTTGTAGCCATGGTTGCCGTTTCTGCCAGGCTGGAATTATTTATCGCCCAGTGCGTGAGCGTTCACAAGGTGAGGTGCTACAAGCAACGGGCGAACTTATCACCAACTGCGGTTATAATGAGGTGTCTCTAGTATCACTAATAACCGGTGACTACTCCCGCATTGATGAGCTAGTGACCAGCCTATCTCAACGTTACCGTAACCTTGTCCTATCACTACCCAGCCTTCGTATGGATAATTTTTCAGTAAGGTTGATAAACTCTCTACCCTCTCAAAGGAAGACGGGACTCACCTTTGCCCCTGAGGCAGGAAGTGAGAGACTACGGCGAAGCATTAATAAGAATATTTCTGAAGACGAAATCTTAAAAACTGCAGCCGCTGCCTTAGACAGCGGCTGGTCAAGCCTTAAGCTATACTTTATGCTTGGTTTACCCACCGAAACCACTGATGATATAGAGGACATAATCCAGTTAGTAACTAGAATTCGCTCACATGGCAGGAAGGTTAAAGAGAAAAGCCTTCAGCTAAAAATTAGCCTATCAACCTTTGTTCCTAAGCCACATACACCCTTCCAATGGGTAGCCCAGGAAAGTGAGCCGCAGCTAAAAGCCAAGCATGAACTGCTAAAGCAGGGATTACGCCAAAAAGGAGTCAGGATATCGTGGCAAGAGCCGAAGGTCAGCTTGCTTGAGGCAGCATTATCACGAGGCGATAGACGATTAGGTAAGGTTATCTATCGCGCCTGGCAATTAGGCTGCACCTTCGATGCTTGGGGTGAGCACTTCAATTATGAAAATTGGCTTCGTGCCTTTAATGAGAGCGGGCTTCAGCCCAGCTTCTATGCCCATCGGGAGCGTCCTTTAGACGAGTTTCTACCCTGGGCTCATATTGATGTGGGGGTAACTATAGATTTCCTCAAGCGAGAATACCAGCGTGCTCTAGAAGGTAGGGAAACCCCTGACTGCCGTTACCAAACTTGTAACGCCTGTGGCTTGGAGAAGTGGCAACCGGATTGCCAACAAAAGCATCAAAGGCTCAGTCAAAGCAAGCAATAGCTACTACCTTGTCACCTTGTTTAAGCCTCATCAGCCTCACTCCCTGGGTGCTCCTACCCTGGATGGTAATACCCTGTCTCGGGTCTTTCTCCCTCACCGGAGTGTGGATGACAATCCCATTAGCCGATATAATCATTAACTGTTGAGACAGAGAAACCAGTTTGGCAGCAGCCACATCTCCTGTTTTATCAAACAGCTTGAAAGTCTTGACACCGCTACCGGCGCGGTGTTGCCGGGGATAATTGCCAACTGGAGTCAGCTTGCCAAACCCACCGGCAGTAACTACTAAAAGGAAAGCATCAGTAAAAATAATATCCATACTGACCACGCAGTCATCAGGTAGCAGGCGGATACCACGTACCCCACCACTGATCCTGGAGGTAGCTCTCAACTCGGAAACAGCGAACCTGATTGCCTGCCCTTTCTGAGTTACTAATATGACATCGTCCTGATCAGTGGCTAAACGTGCTGCCACCAGTTCGTCTCCTGGTTCTAAATCTATAGCAATGATTCCGCTGCTCCGCACTGAGCTAAAGCTGTCTAAAGCCGTCTTTTTTATCTCTCCGTAGCTTGTAGCCATCAATAAATAGGCATCTGGCTTAAAATCAGCCAGAGCCACCATCCCCGTAACTGTCTCCCTATCAACAACAGGGAAGAGATTAACTACCGCCGTCCCTTTAGCTGTACGGGAGCTATCAGGTGGGATTTCATAGCATTTAAGATGGTAAACCCTGCCCCGGTTGGTGAAGAAGAGAAGGTTATCATGGGTATCTGCCACCGCCATGAGTCTTACCGCATCTTCTTCCCTAGTTACCATTCCGATAATACCCTTACCACCACGATGTTGTGGTGCGTAAGCTCGAGATGGTACCCTCTTGATAAATCCCCTGTCACTGAGTGTTACCGCCACTCTTTGATGGGGAATAAGGTCTTCCTCCCTAAATTCCACCACCTCTTCCCCACTTATCTGTGTACGCCGTGGGTCGCCATATTTAGACTTCAGTTCCTCTAGCTCTTCCTTTATCAAGATAAGTATTCTTCTGGGGTTAGCCAGAAGGTCTTCCAAATAGGCAACTTTTTTAACTACCTCGGCATATTCATCAACTATCCGGCGCCGTTCTAGGTTAGCCAGTCGGCGTAACTGCATATCAAGAATGGCTTGTGCCTGAATCTGGGTTAAACCAAAGTCAGTCATAAGGTTCTGGCGAGCTATCTCGGCAGTTTCCGATTTTCGGATAGTAGCAATCACCCTATCTATATGGTCTAAAGCGATTTGAAGCCCTTCCAGGATATGAGCCCTCGCCTTAGCCTCTTTCAGCTCAAACCGAGAACGCCGGGTGATAACCTCACTGCGGAAATCTATATAATACTGAAGCGCCTCTTTTAGGCTAATCACCCGGGGTTGACCATCAACTAAAGCTAGCATGTTAACGAAGAAGGCTGACTGCATTGATGTATATTTATACAGAGTGTTCAAGACCCTTTGCGGTTGAGCCTCCCTCCTTAGCTCAATGACAATACGCATACCCTGGCGGTCTGACTCATCGCGCAGTTCACTGATGCCCCCAACCCTTTTATCCTTGACTAGCTCAGCTATTCTCTCGACAAGCGCTGCCTTATTCGTCTGATAAGGAAGCTCAGTAACCACTATTTGGTTACGTCCAGTCCCCAGAATGTCTCCAAGATGAGCCTTGGCTCGAACTACTACCTTGCCATGCCCAGTAGCATAGGCACTCTTAATTCCCTCCTGTCCCAAGATGATGCCAGCGGTAGGAAAATCGGGTCCCTTAATAAATTGGGTAAGGTCATCAATTGTAGCTTCAGGATTATCAATAAGATAAGAGATGGCATCACACACCTCCCCTAGATTATGAGGGGGAATATTAGTCGCCATCCCCACTGCAATCCCAGAGCCTCCATTCACCAGTAAATTAGGTAACCGGGTGGGTAGAACCAAAGGTTCCTTAAGGCTATCATCAAAGTTGGGCATGAAGTCAACGGTATCTTTATCAATGTCAAGCAGCATCTGCTCACAAACAGAGGCTAGGCGTGCCTCGGTATAGCGCATAGCTGCCGGAGGGTCATCATCCATACTGCCGAAATTGCCCTGTCCATCAATTAAGACATATCGCATTGAGAAATCCTGTGCCATGCGCACCATCGCCTCATAAACAGAAGCATCGCCATGAGGATGATATTTACCCAACACCTCACCAACAATACGAGCGCTCTTCTTATGAGGACTGGTATGATTTAACCCCAGCCCATCCATAGCATAAAGGATACGACGGTGTACTGGTTTTAATCCATCCCGCACATCAGGTAAGGCACGGGAGACGATGACACTCATGGCGTAGTCCAGGTAGGAGCTTCTCATCTCATCTTCTATGTTTATGGATTTTACATTTCCCAAAACCATATTTAATTAAACCCCCTACTCCTCATTATCAGGCTTATCATCAATCTCAAGAAACTCCTCGGGCAATAATTCTGAGCCCCCTTCACCTATTATGGTATAGCCTGGCTCCTCGTCTAACTCCTGCTCATAGTCTAACTCACGCCTAAATATTCTATCGCCAATATAAGAACGAAGACCCTCCAAATGCTTTGAGGGAAACGACAGTCGTCCTGCTTGACTGGGAGCCTGATACACCTCTCTAATAATGACCGTCACCCTATCTTCTGCTGAGATGACAATAGCCGCTGTGTACCTATTGCCCCCCTGTATCAATTTGATAAGTCGCTGCCCATGCTTAGGCTCGACCTGCCCTAAATACTCCCCACGCCCATTTTCCACTATTAGATTAGCCCCCTCTATCCTCAAATTCACTTTGTCACCGGCACTCGTTCTGACCAGTGTCTCCCGTGGTGCTAGATGATAGAGATTAACTACCCCTGCCTTGCCAATTTCCTCAATAAAATGTTGCGGTTCAGCCTTATGAGAATCACCCTGCGAGCTGGTCACAGCCTCCCCTAAATAGTCTAAACGGTGAAGGTTCTTTCTGGCAATAGTATTATAAGGGTCAAGTTGTTTAGCTCGGCTATAGGCTTCTTTAGCCTGGGAATACTCCCCCAGCTCCATATAGGCTCTACCCAACCGATTATAGGCATCAACATCATTGGGGAAGCTCTCTATTATATCCTTATTAACCACTACCGCCTCCCGCCACTGACCCTGCAGGGCTAAGGCTATTGCCTGTTTGCTGCGCTGCCGTCTTAGTCTTACCTGCTCCTCTTCTTGATATGCCATCGTCCACCTCCCGCCAGTCTATTCGGCTATTTCTAACTCAAACGCACGATGCAAGGCACGAACTGAACCCTCAACCACAGCCTCATCAATTATGCAGGTTATCCTTATCTCCGAGGTAGTAATTAGCTGGATATTAATGCCCTGTTCATTGAGCGCCTCAAACATCTTGGCGGCATAGCCAGGGGTATTCTGCATTCCGGTGCCGATAATACTAACCTTACCTAACTTAGAATCACTAGCGCAATCCCTGGCGCCAATTGACTTGGCTATAGGTTTTACTACCTCCATTGCCCTCGCCAACTGGCTTTCTGCCACAGTAAAGGTTAAATCAGTAATATTATTAATACTAGCATTTTGAACTATGGTATCTATACTGATATCTGCCCTAGCCAGAGGCTGAAAGATAGCTGAAGCAATGCCGGGACGGTCAGGAACACCAACCACCGTTATCTTAGCCACATCAAGGTCGTAGGCTATACTCCTTACCTTGTTTCGTACTTCCATAGACACCCCTCCATAAATTAATGTACCTGGACTACCAGAAAAGCTGGAGGCTACCAGAATAGGGATATTAAATAGTTCCCCCAGCTCAACCGCTCTGGGGTGCACTACCTTAGCCCCATAGCTTGCCAGCTCCAGCATCTCCTCATAGCCAATTTCAGATAGCTGTTGAGCTTCAGGGATAAGGCTGGGGTCAGCAGTATAGACACCTTCAACATCAGTATATATCTGGCATATCTCTGCCCCCAAGCTAGCCGCCAGAGCCACCGCCGTGGTATCAGAGCCACCCCGCCCCAATGTGGTTATATCCATCTCCTCACTAATTCCTTGAAAGCCAGCCACAATGATAATATTCCCCTTCTCCAGCTCATTAACCACCCTTTTGGATTCAATTCTCTCAATCCGAGCCCGGCTATAGGTCGAATCAGTTCTGATTCCCGCCTGGGCACCGGTGAGACTAATTGCCCCATAACCCATATCATGAAGCGCCATTGCCAGCAGTGTGCTGGAAACAATCTCACCAGTGGACAGCAAAAGGTCAAGTTCCCTTCTATTAGGCTGCCTAGAAACCTGACCAGTCAGCTTAATTAGCTCATTAGTGGTATCTCCCATAGCCGATACCACTACAACCACCTGGTCACCCTTATCCCTGGCGGCAGCTATGCGCCGAGCCACACTCTTAATCCTGTCAGCATCAGCCACCGAGCTACCACCATACTTCTGAACAATTAAAGCCATTTAATTTTCGACCTCTATTTTATGTCCCAACTCGAGTCCACAAGATGTAAGAAAGAAATATTAAGACTACACTAATGGCTATAAGAAAAGCAATATAATCCAAGAAAATCTGCTCATGCCTTTAAAGCATTTGTATTCTTTCGGCAGTTTGCCTTGCCTTTCCTAATTCTCAACAAATTCATCCTTGGGGCTCTAAGCCTTTCATCCTCTTACAATATCCTTTGTAGGTCTTAGATTTTCCCCAGCAAACGATTTTTCACATTTCAGGCGCTTCCACGTTTTATAGTTCTCATTGTAATAAGCCCCCTCACTATCACATAAAGGACAGGTGTTCTTATTCTCTCTCTTGTCTCCAATCCACCATGTTTCAATAGTTTCGGTGCCACCAAGGTCTACACTTATATAGTTCACCTATCTTTTTAAACGAAATTTACCAGGGCAACTTCTTCAGAATATTCTCTATACTCCCCAAAGGTTTCCTGCATAGTTCTCCCACAGGTAGATATTTAAGGTTGCCCTGGACCAGTCCGGAAATAACTCTTCCAAATCATTTTTACTAAAAAATTCAGTAAGTTTTCCTTTTTCAACAGCTTATCTGATTACCTCGGTCCACTCATTTCTATCACCCTTTAGGTTTACCTCCCTACCAACCGGCTCATAATATTATACCCTTGGTCAATAAAAAAGCCAGTGCTTTTTGCTTCGGTTTCGGTGAATCTTTTTGCCCCGTTAGGGGTAAAGCCTGCTCCCCATAACATAAAGGGAATTGGTTCATCAGTATGGGTCTGAATCTGAATCGGTGTTGGATGGTCAGGCATAACTAGTAAGCGAAGGTTATCCTCACGCCAATTACGGAGTCGGCTTAAAACTTCTCTATCCACCCTCTGGATAGCCTCTATTTTGTCATCAATGGAGCCGGCATGACCAGCCTCATCCGGCGCCTCAATATGTACAACTACTAAACCATGCTCGTCAAGAGCTTTTACGGCTCCGACTGCCTGAGCGGCATAGTCATTGTCTTGACCATCAGTTACCCCTGGTATATCTAATATCTCCATCTCCGTCATTTGGGCTAAGCCGCGGAGAAGGTCAACCCCGGAGGTCATAGCGGCATCAACACCATAGACTTGCTTAAAGGGTGGCATATCAGGCACCTTGCCAGTACCCCAGAAGAGCCAAATCATCGTTGCTGGAATATCACCTCCAGCCCGCCGCTCTACATTCACCGGATGGGCATAAAGCACAGCCTCCGAGCGCACCATCAGGTCTCGTAACAAGTCACTTCCCGGACCGTTAGGCATAAACTCATTAACAGGCTTACCTGGAATATCATGCGGAGGGGTGCAGGCAGCCAGGAGAGTATCCTCCCGCCCGCTTATCTTACATATATGTCGGTAGCTGACGCCGGGATAAAAGCGAACTTGGTCACTACCAAGGTTATCCTCCAGAGCCGAAATAAGCTGTTGAGCCTCACTGGTGCTAATATGCCCTGAGCTGTAGTCCCACATTTTACCATCCCGAACTGCCACCAGATTACACCGAAAAACGACGTCTCCTTCACTAATAGTAATGCCCATGCTCTTAGCCTCAATGGTAGCCCGACCCCGGTAATAGACCTTTGGGTCATAACCAATCACCGACATACAAGCGCAAGCACTACTCGGTTCCATCCCTGGTGGCACGGTGCGAGCCAGCCCAAGCACCCCTTCCTGCACCATAGCATCCAGATTCGGAGTATGAGCCAGAGCTAAACAGGTTTTACTCCCACGCTCGGGTAATGCCCAGCCGGCAGCACCGTCAATTATCACAACGCAGTATTTCATCAATCTCTCCCTTCAGTGATGTTTATTAACCCCATCCCCTGTATCCCCTTCCCCTTAATAAGGGGAAGGGGAAGGTTTATTTTAAGAGAGGCTTTGCCTCTCTTTGACTCTCTCAAAAAGGAGGTGAAAGGCATTTTTGATGGGTATTTTCACCCTATATAATTCATGCCTTCAATCTACCTTAATAAACGGCTCTAACCTACTGGTTTACAATTTGGGTTAAATCCACCTATAATACCATTATCGGGGCGTAGCGCAGCCTGGTTAGCGCGCAGCGTTCGGGACGCTGAGGTCGGAGGTTCAAATCCTCTCGCCCCGACCATAATCGCACAGTCTAGCCGGCGTATGATTATCGGCTGATTGTCGGCAATTCAACCATGTGGCAGATAGTCAATGTGCCTCCCGTCATAGTAGCATACCCAGCCCGCTGAAATGCTTCAGCGCAATACTTCATATAATGCTCATTTTAGGTTGCCGCTATCTAAATGTCAATCGTGATAATGTCGCTGTCTTAAAGGGTATACTTAGATGGTCCTATCCATATAGGAAACAATAACTTAATAATTACCAAAGATTTGAGTTACAATGAGTGATAGGACGGATGAAATAATAAAATAAAGGACAATATAATCCAACTACTCAAAAAAGAGCGGTACAAAATGTTCACCAAAGAGATAGCACAAAATATAAAAATGGCGCCCCCTACAATATCAAAATATCTCGGTATTCTTCATGCCGAAGGAGAGATAATAAAGTCTGACGAAAGGAAGCCATACACATATTGGCGCTTGAAGGATGAATATAATAACAAAAAGGTTAATTAAGAGATTTGATACTGCTTAATATCAGGCACTAATTGACAGAGGGAAGAGGAAACATTAAAGTATAATAAATTCTAATATGCCGTATGCCGGGTGCGATGAGACTTTTACAGCCTGAAAATGTGATGAGCAAAAAGGATGCTCAAGAGTCGAATTTTCAATCTCAAACAAACCGTTTCGTCTCTTAGATGAGTCGGGAGCAGGCTCATATGAAGTAGAGGCTGAGTGGTTGCTTAGAGCGCTTAAACCTACCACGGGCACCAAAATTAGAGTTAAGTGCAAGTCTAAGGATATGCCTCAGACCGTTGAGTTTCCCCCCACGTATCCTGCCAAGTTATGGATACTCTGAGACTGGAGAAAGTAATGAGACCATCTAATAATAAAGCCAATGCAAGAGAAGGAGATAATATCATCACTAGTAAAGAAGTCATAGACTACTCTGCTGCAGGTGTAGATACCGATAGAGAAGAAATTGCTTTAACTGGACTACACAAGTGGTTAGACAGGACGCTCCATTTCCGTAACGGACGGATAGGTGCTCCTACGAAGGGGATTGGATTATTTGCCAATATCCTCGATATCGGTAACGGGCTAGGACTGGCTATCTCTACTGATGGAGTAGGTACCAAGATACTGGTAGCCAGGATGATGGAGAAATATGACACAGTTGGCATTGATTGCATAGCTATGAATGTAAATGACATTCTCTGCGTAGGGGCAGAGCCGATAGCCCTTGTGGACTATCTCGCTGTCGCCGAAGCGAACCCAGAGCTAATTGAGCAGATATCCAAAGGACTCCATGACGGGGCTGAAATCGCAGATATTTCAATTCCAGGCGGTGAAATAGCTCAAATTCCTGAGATGTTGGCTGACGGATTGCCAGGCAGAGCTTTTGATCTTGCCGGGACAGCTGTCGGTCATGTTCAACTAGAGAAAATCATTTCAGGTAATGAAATCGGTGACCACGACCTTATTGTGGGCTTGCGAAGTAGTGGCATACACAGTAACGGGCTTACATTAGCGAGGGAAGTACTATTCAAAAGACTTAGACTCAACGTCGATACATTCTTCAGCGAACTCGGAAGGACTATTGGGGAGGAGCTACTTGAGCCTACCACGATCTATGTGAAACCCGTAATGGAAATGCTGGATTCAGGAGCCCATATCAAGGCTTTAATTCACATCACCAGTGGCGGATTCTTAAATCTAACAAGGGCTGAGGCTCAGGTAGGATACGTCATAGATTACCTACCAGAACCACAACCCATATTCTCCGTCCTCCAGAGCTACGGCAATATCTCGGATGAAGAGATGTTCCGAGTATATAATATGGGTATCGGTTTCTGCGTTATTGTCTCTAAACAGGATGTAGACAAAGTTAAAGAGATAGCTAAGAAACATGGCATTCAAAGCTACACAATTGGGCACACGGTGGAAGAGCCCGAGCAAAATGTGTCTATTAAGCCGAAGGCTCTAATCGGCAAAGGTACAAAATTCTTCAAAACTCAGTAGCGCTTTCACCCAAGGTGCATATTCTTTTCCCGCCCCAATTAATCACTTAACTACACTCAGTCACACTCTACAGGTATCATTAGATATCCTCTCGCCTGCCTCCAATGGTTACAATCTCTAGGTTATCTCTCTGACTATCTGCTCTCTTTACATTCTCGCATGGTATTGTTGACTGCGAGAAAACGATACCCCTGTCACTTATGATGCTGAGGTCGGAGGTTCAAATCCTCTCGCCCCGATTTTGACTCTCGTATCTTCTTCTTTGCCTCCGCCCAGAGGGCATTTTGTTCATCAAAGGATAGCTGGCTTAAACTTACCCCTCGGTGGCGGCAGACCTCCTCCATATAAGTAAAGCGGCAGTAAAATCGCTGGTTTGCTTCCCTCAGTGCTACCTCTGAGTCAATCCCCAGCCGACGGGCAATATTAACCAGAGTAAACAGTAAATCACCAAATTCTGCTTCTCTCTGCTCTAGAATATCAGCTTGCTTAAATTCCCTAACTTCCTCCACCAGCTTATCTATAATGCCGTCAACATCTTCCCAATCAAAGCCAACCCACGCTGCTCGGCGCTGAATCTCCCGACTATAACCTAAAGCCGGCATTTGCTTAGGCACACTGGCTAGTATAGGGGTATGGGGCGGTCTCTCCTCCTGTTTGAGCACCTCCCAGTTATAATCTACCTCATCAGCATCCTTTACCTTCAATGAGCCAAAGACATGAGGGTGGCGATGAATTAGCTTGGCGTTAATACTGCTCACTACATCCTCTAGCTTAAATTCCCCAGCTTCAGTGGCTATCTGAGCATGAAGCACAACCTGCATCAGCAGGTCACCTAATTCATCACAAAGCTTCCTTAGGTCGCCACTATCAAGAGCCTCCAATACTTCATAGCACTCCTCTAGTAGGTTTTTCCTGAGAGAAGCATGGCTCTGTTGCCTATCCCAAGGGCAACCGTCAGGTGCTCGCAGCTTAGTTATAATATCTACTAGGGTGGCAAACTGGTTCAGGTTCTGTGGTATAGACAAAGTAACCTCCTTCAATTGTTACCATAGATTATACAAGTTGGTCGTAAGTCAGACAATATAGAATACCATAGTTAAAAGGTGGATATAAATAAAGCAGAAGTAATCAGAAGTAATATAGATAGAAGCTGAGTTATTGCCTGAAGCAAAGTATCTACATTTGTGAAAGCCGCTGCCGGTTTAAAACCAATAAATCATTTTAATTTAAAGGAAGTATCGCCCCTATGAACTGCCTCTGCCCTCTCAAGAACTCAGCCGATGATATAGCTCGCCTGCCTTCCAGTTGAACCTTTAACACACCTAATATTCCATCTCCAGTGCTGATGCCAAATGAAGCCTCTGCCTCCCCCCTGCCCGGTGTAAGGGCTACCACCTGTCCTGCGTCAAGGCTTCTTTCCTGAGGCAAAGGCACCGCCTCAATGAGCTTAAGCTGCCTTCCTTGCCATCTAGTATAACATCCGGGCCATGGATAGAAGGCACGCACCCGCCGCCATAGGTCTTTAGTCGGCAGCTGCCAATCAATCTCACCTTCTTCCTTGGTGATTTGGCTAGAGTAGGTAGCTTCAGCTTCATTCTGAGGTTGCGGGATAAGCTCACCCCCTAGCCAACAAGGTAAAACTTGCTGAAGCACCCGAGCCGCTACCTGAGACAGCTTGGCAGTAAGTGAACCAGTAGTATCAACCGCCGAGATAGGAATCTGTGCCTTGGTTAATATGGGACCTGTATCCAAACCCGTGTCCATCAGCATAATACTCACTCCAGTAAAGTCATCCCCAGCCAGAATTGCCGCCGCTACTGGCGAGGCGCCCCTGAACCTAGGCAGCAAAGAAGGGTGAACATTAATACATCCGTATTTGGGAATATCTAGTACCGACTGGGGCAAAATTTGTCCAAAGGCAGCCACCACTATAATATCGGGGTGAAAGCCTGACAGTTGCTCTACTACCTCCGCCCTACTTAAATTAACCGGTTGTACCACCGGCAGCTTCCAGGTTATGGCTGCTATTTTCACCGGTGGAGAAGCCAAGGAACGCATCCTGCCCACCGGTTTATCAGACTGAGTATAAACAGCCACCACTTGGTGTTGATTAAGAATAAGGTGCTCAAGACACGGGACAGAAAATTCAGGGGTACCCATAAAAATAATGCGCAATTTAAGCCTCCTACCCCTAAATTCTAACATTAAAGAAATTTGTTAACAATCAACCATCTTATATCTATAAGGCAAACATTTACCAAATAAACAAGCCTGACAGACCTGTCAAGGGGAAACAGGAGCCAAAAATGACCAGCAATCAGCAACGGAAACCTTGCCAGCTAAAATGTCTGCTGGTATTATTAGGGTAAATATCAGACACTTGTCATAATAGTAAATTTTTCCTATGCCCGACCACTTCATATCTGTAAGGCAAATATTAACCAAATAAACAAGCCTGACAGACCTATCAAGGGGAAACAGTAGCCAAAAATGACCAGCGATAAGCACCAAAAACCTTGCTATTAAATAAGTCCGGTATGATATGCTAGTGGTATCTTTTTACAAACTCTCACAAGCTTCGGATAAATCCGCCATCATTTACCAACATCTTGTTGAAGTGGTGCCTCGATTTTGTTATGAATCCTAAGTCTTGACGATAGGGTGCGGAATTTAATGAAAGTTGGGTCAGCGCAAGAAATTTGGGAAGCTGCATTGGGTGAATTGCAAATCCAAGTCAGCAAGCCAAACTACCGGACATGGCTGGCAAAATCTATAGGCTTAAGTTTCCAAGATAAACAATTTGTTGTTGGTGTGCCCAACCCCTTCATTGCTGAATATCTGGATAGGAACCAGCGCTCCTTAATTGAAAAAACACTCATCAGCATTACTCATCATGACGCCAATGTCATTTTCCAGGTTGATGGCAGGTATCAAAATTCAGGAAGTAGCTATGGAGAACGAGGAGAAATCCCCCTTACCACAACCCAACCCCCTACGCTCAATTCAAAATATACCTTTGATACCTTCGTTGTCGGTAGCTCTAATAACCTAGCTCACGCTGCTGCACTAGAGGTAGCCCGAAACCCTGGCGGCAGCCACAATCCACTATTCATATATGGCGGGGTAGGTTTAGGGAAGACACATTTACTGCAAGCTATTGGTCACGCCGCTCTAGCTAGCCATATTCGGGTGCTTTATGTTAGCACCGAGCAGTTTACTAACGAGTTTATAAATGCTATCCAAGAGCGGAAAACCGGGGAATTCCGCCACAAGTATAGAAGTGTTGATATGTTGTTAATTGATGATATTCACTTCATCGCTGGCAAGGGAAAGACAGAGGAAAGCTTTTTCCACACTTTTAACGAGTTACATAATGCTAATCGCCAGATTGTTATTACTAACTATTGTTCCCCAAATTCAATACCTTTGTTACAAGAACGGTTACGCTCCCGCCTTGAATGGGGATTAGTGACTGGTATTCAACCAACTGATTTTAAGACCCGCCTAGCTATTTTACAGGCTAAAGCTAAAGATAAAGGGGTTAATATTACTCTAGATGTACTAGAGCTTATTGCTCAGCGAGCTAAGCAAAATATAAGAGAGTTGGAAGGTTGCCTCAACCGGGTTATTGCTTATGCCAAACTGGTTAGAAATTCAATCACCGCCGATCTAGCTGACAAAGCTATGGCGGATATCACCAGTAATAATGCTAAAGGCTCTTCTATCACCTCTACTTTTATAATAGAAACAGTAGCTGAAAGCTTCCAATTAAGCCCTGTAGACTTGAAAAGCGGCAGAAGAGACAGGGAAGCTGCTCTAGCCAGACAGATAGCGATGTATCTTATTAAGCGGGAAACCAACTACTCACTAGCTCAAATAGGCAAGGAGTTAGGTAATAGAGACCATTCCACGGTTATCTACGCTTGCAAAAAAATCGAAAGTCATATGGATACCAGCCCTGATTTGAAACACAAAATCTCAGACATTCAACGAACAATACACTCTGAGCTCAAGTCTGGGAATTATTAGGTAACTTTTCTCCACAATAAAGTAACCTACTATAAATAGGCAAAGTAGCTAGAAATTGTGAATAAACCCTGAGAACTGTGAGTAAGTTCAACAAACTACACCTTCCAAAATATAGTTCAAATTGGATTTCACACTCTTTTACCAAGACACTTTATTATTAGTATTATAATTAGATAACTATACTTATTAACTAGAGTGGAATTATAATAAAAGTGTTGATAAATGTTTGATAGAGTTGAAATTATAGTAAAGGCAGGTAATGGGGGAGGTGGAGTTATAAGCTTCCGTCGGGAGAAGTTTGTTCCTTTTGGCGGACCTGATGGTGGAGACGGTGGAGGTGGTGGAGATGTAGTAATTATGGCTGATTCTGGTGTTACCGATCTGCGTGCATTCAAGCACAAGAGATTTTATAGAGCCGGTGATGGTGGGGATGGCAAGGGTAAAAAGAAGCATGGCAGGAAAGGGGAAAACCTGATATTAACTGTTCCTGTGGGCACTGTGGTCTCGTATAAGACACAAATAGGTGGTCATGCTTTAATAGCTGATTTGGAGCAGCCTGGTCAGCAGGTAGTAATGGCTAAGGGAGGTAAAGGGGGTTTGGGTAACACCCATTTTACTTCGTCTACTAATCAAGCCCCACAGATTGCTCAGGTGGGAGAGGTTGGGGAGGAGAATTCCATAATATTGGAGATGAGGCTTATTGCTGATGTTGGCATTATCGGTTATCCCAATGTAGGTAAGTCTACCCTACTAGCTACTGTTTCAGCAGCCAAACCTAAAATTGCTAGCTATCCATTTACCACCCGTGAGCCTATCTTCGGTGTAGCCGAGGTTGGACAGCGAAGCTTTGTATTGGCTGAGATTCCTGGGTTAATTGATGGCGCTCATCTTGGGCGAGGTTTGGGGCATGATTTTCTGCGCCATATTATTCGGACTAAAACAATTATTCACTTGATTGATGGCAGCTCTGCGCTTCCGGCTGAAGATATGATACGGGTAAACTCAGAGTTGAGCTTATTTGATTCGGCTCTGGCTAAAAAGCCGCAGCTTGCAGTAGTAAACAAGATTGATTTGCTCGAGGTCCAGGCTCAGTTAGACGAAATAAAGGAGGCTTTTAGTAGTGCTGGAACCACTGCCCTTTTCATCTCGGCAGCTACCGGGGAGGGTGTTCCTGAGCTTATGGCTGAAATTATGAAGCTGTTGGAGCAGGTTAGTATTGAGAAGGAAGACGGAGAGATAGTTCCTAGGAAGGTTTTCTACCCTCAGCCGAAGAGGATTGATGTCAGTGTACATAGTGTACATAAGGAAGGGAATACTTTTGTGGTGGTGGCACCTGGAGTGGAGCGTATTGTAGCTCGGACAGATATAACTAGCTCTGAGTTACAGAGGCTACTGAATAGGCATCTTCAAAGGCTAGGGGTTAGCACGGCTTTGGAGAAAGCTGGTGCTAATGCGGGTGATAGAGTGCGTTGCGGTAATTTCGAGTGGGAGTGGAAGTAGAATGAATATAGGGGTCATGGGAGGCACTTTTGACCCGATTCATAAGGGGCACCTTATTGTAGCTGAGGAGGTTAAAGCCCGGCTAAGCTTGGCTGAGATTCTCTTTGTGCCGGCTGGTCAGCCGTGGTTAAAGGCGCATAGTCCTATTTCGCCTGCTGAGCACCGCATACAAATGGTGCGCCTTTCCATCGCTGATAAAATCTGCTGCAGACTATCCACTATGGAGATAGAGCGAGCTGGTCCCTCATACACAGTTGACACCATTGCTGAATTGCAGAATCAGCTCGGAGCCGAAAATGAGCTTTTCTTTATTTTAGGCTGGGATAGTCTGGCTGAGCTTCCTCAATGGCACGAGCCATCCCGGCTTATTAAAATGTGTTACCTGGTGGCAGTTCCCCG